>CAIUDS010000140.1 GCA_903897985.1 uncultured delta proteobacterium | reverse complement strand
ACCTTGGTGTCCCCGGTCACCAGCTTCACCCCGGCTTGAGCCGCCGCGGATTTCATGGAGGAAACAATTTTTTTAAGCTCGGCCAGTTCCAGCCCTTCTTCCAAAATGAAGCCGCAGGACAGGTAGCGCGGCTGGGCGGCCATCACGGCCAGGTCGTTCGCGGTCCCGCACACGGCCAGCTTGCCGATGTCTCCGCCCGGGAAGAAAATCGGCTTGACCACATAAGAGTCGGTGGTGAAGGCGATCCGGCTGCCTTTGACCGCGACCAGGGCGGCATCCGCGAGCGGCGCCAGTTCGGGATTGGAAAAGGCCGCGGCAAAAATCTCCTCGATCAGCCGGCGCGTGAGCCGGCCGCCATCGCCATGCCCGAGCAGGATCCGGTCATTGCTCATCGCGCCACCCCCACATATTTGTAAAATGCCGCGCAGCTTCCCTCCGAGCTGACCATGCATGGCCCGATCGGCTTCTCCGGATTGCAGGCCTTGCCGTAGAGCGGGCACGCGGGCGGCTCGATCAGCCCCTGCAAGACCTCGCCGCAGCGGCAGCCCTTGTGCTCGCGGGTCGGCTCCACCTTGACCGGGATCATCTTTTCCGCGTCGCGGCGCGCAAGCTCCGGTCGGAGCCTTAAACCGCTGCCGGGGATTTCGCCCAAGCCGCGCCATTCGGAATCCGTCGGCTCAAAGGTTTTGCTCAAAAGTTTCTGCGCGTTCACATTGCCGGCCTCGGTCGCGACCCGGCGATATTCGTTCAGGACCGCGGGTTTTCCGGCCACGATCATTTCCGCGAGCATCAGGATGGACTGGAGAATATCGAGCGGCTCGAACCCGGCGACCACGCAGGGGATCCGGTAATCCTCGGCCAGGAACCGGTAAGGCTCGAGGCCGATGATGGCGCTGACATGGGCCGGGCAGATGAAGCCGGAAATGCCGATCTTCTGATTTTCCGTGAGCGCCTTCATCGCCGGCGGGATCAGCTTGTGCCCGGGCAGGATGAAAAAATTATCGGGTCCGCGGTTTTCCGCTTCGGCCACGGTGGCCGCGATGGTGGGCGAGGTGGTCTCGAACCCGACCGCGAGGAACACCACCTGCAAGTCCGGGTTTTCGCGCGCCAGCTTGAGCGCGTCCATCGGCGAATAAACCATTCTCACCGCGGCGCCCTGGGCGCGCGCCTGTTCGAGGCTGGCGGACGACCCCGGCACCCGGAGCATGTCTCCGAAGGTGGTGACGAGGACTTTTTCTTTGCGGCTCAGGGCCACGGCGCGGTCAAGATAGGCATTGGGCGTGACGCAGACCGGGCAGCCGGGTCCGGAGATGAGCCGGACATTTTCCGGCAAGAGTCCCTTGATGCCGAACTTGTGGATGGCCATGGTATGGGTGCCGCAGACCTCCATCAGGCTGATCCGGTCCTTGCCCGCGACTTCCCTGATTTTTAAGGATAGCTTCTGCGCCAGATCCTGATTGCGGAATTCCTCGAGATACTTCAATCCCCATCCTCCGCCAGCGCCGCCATCTCAGCCATCAGCTTCAAGGTTTCTTCCGCTTCCGCCGGCTTCAGCGTCTCGATCGCGAACCCGGCATGGACAATCAAATATTCCCCCACCCGCGCTTCAGGCGTCAGGCTGATGTCCACCTGCATCTTCATGCCCGCGCTGATCACAACCGCGATTGAGCCCTGGATCTGCTCAACCTTCATGGGAACCGCTAAACACATCCCTCATCCTCCGCAGCCCGAGGGCCGCCTGGCCCAGGCTGATTCCGCCGTCGTTGGTCGGAACCTGTTGATGAACATATACCCTGAATCCCTTTTCCTCCAAAATGCCCTTAAGCCGCGAGAGCAGAAAAAAGTTCTGAAAAACCCCGCCCGAGAGCGCGACCTCGCCCACGCCGCTTTGCTCCCGAATTTTTTCGCACACCCCCGCGGCCATCCGCGCCACGCCGTGATGGAAACGCGCGGCAATTTTTCCCGGGTCTTCCTTTTTCCCCATCTCCTCGAGAACGCGCCGGAGCACCGGCTCGGGCTCCACCACGATTTTACCACCATCCTCCGAATAACTGAACTCATAGGCCCCGCGCTCGGATTCGTCCGCGATCATTTCCAATTCAATGGCCGGCTGGCCCTCGTAGTTGGCCGAGAGCCTTAGACCGAGGAGCGCGCTGACCGCGTCGAACAGCCGGCCCATGCTCGAGGTCTCTGGCGAGTTCACGCCCCGGGCCGAGGCTTCGAGCAGGAACTTCGCGTCTTGGCGCTTGATCTTCCTGAGGAACGCGAGCGGGAGATTCCACAAGTCCTTGCCGTAAATCCGCTCGAGCCAGGAAAGCGCCATGCGCCAGGGCTGTTTGATCGCCTTCTCCCCGCCGGGCATGGCGATGTATTGAAGATGCGCTTTGCGCTCGAAGCCGAAATAATCCGCGAGCAGAAATTCTCCGCCCCAGATCGCGGCGTCGGTCCCGTACCCGGTTCCGTCAAAGGCGACCCCGATCACCGGGCCTTCGAGGTTGTGCTCGGCCATGACCGAGGCGGTGTGAGCGTAATGGTGCTGCACGGCGAGCTTGGGCAGTTTGAGCGCTAGCGCGTATGAGGTCGAGAGATAGTCCGGATGGAGATCGTGGACCACCAGTTCCGGCTCGAACTCGAAAATCTTTTTGTAATGTTCAATGCCTTCCTCAAACGCGGACATGGTCTCCAGGTTGTCCAGGTCGCCGATATGGTGGCTCAGGATCACCTGCCCGGCCTGGGCAAAGGCAAAGGTGTTTTTCAAATGCGCGCCCACCGCGAGCAAAGTCCGCTTTTCCGGAAAATGCAGCTCGAGCGGCCGGGGCACATAGCCGCGGCTGCGCCGGAGCGGGTAAATCTGGTTTTCAAAAACCCGCACCACCGAGTCGTCGCAGCGGATGAAGATGGGCCGGTTATGAGTGAGAAAAAAATCGGCGATGGGCTGGAGCCGCGCCCGGGCTTCATTGTCTTTGAACGCGATCGGCTCGTCGCTGAGGTTGCCGCTGGTCATGACCAGGACCAGGTTGCTCTCGGCCATGAGCAAATGATGAACCGGGGTGTAGGGGAGCATGAACCCGAGGCATTTTTGGTTTGGCGCGATGGCCTTGGCCAGCCCGGGACCCGGCCGCTTTTCTAAGAGAACGATTGGCCGCTCCGGGCTTGCGAGCAATTCCGCCTCGGCTTCCGACACCTCCGCATATTTTCGGACCGCTTCCAGGTCCGGGGCCATGAGCGCGAACGGCTTGTCCTCCCGAACCTTCCGCTGCCGCAGGGTTTTAACCGCAGCCTGGTTCTCCGCATCCACCGCCAACTGAAATCCGCCCAGACTTTTCACCGCCACAATTTTGCCCTGGCGCAGCCTGGCAATCGCGTTTTTGATCGGGTCGCCCTTGAGCTTTCTGCCTTGGCGGTCAAGCAGGACCAGTTGGGGGCCGCAGACCGGGCAGGCATTGGGCTGGGCGTGGAAACGGCGGTCCGCGGGGTTATTGTATTCCAGCTTACAATCGGGGCACATCGGAAAATTTTTCATGGTGGTGAACGGCCGGTCATAGGGGATGCCCTCGATGATGGTATAGCGCGGGCCGCAGTTGGTGCAGTTGATGAACGGGTAGCGATAACGGCGGTCGGCCGGGTCAAACAACTCCTTCAGGCAATCCGGGCAGGTGGCCGCGTCCGCGCTGACTTGGGTGGAAACCGTATCGTTGGATTCCGAGCGGCGGATGACAAAATCTTTTTCCCGGGCCAGGGGGATTTCCTGATGCGCGGTCTTCCGGATCCGGGCCAGCACCGGGGCTTGATCCACCGAGGCTTTCAGAAAATCCGCGAGCGCGGTCTCTTCTCCTTCAACCTCAACGGTGACTCCCGCGGAACCATTGTTGACCCAGCCGGAAAGGCGATGCGCCTGGGCAAGCCGATAAATATGGGGCCGGAAGCCGACCCCCTGCACCGCGCCAACATATCGTATCCGGATGCGTTTGCTCATAAATAAAAAGGACTCCTATAGCTTAAGATAAATTCAAGGGCCGGAGTGTCAAACCATATTGAAAAAAGAAAAAGGCCGGCCCGAGTCCGGGCCGGCCTTGGCGCTCAGATTTTATATCAATTAAGCAGTTCCCAGATACTGGTGATGCCCATGCCGCCGCCCACGCAGAGGGTGGCCAGGCCCAGGCGATTGCCTCTCCGCTTCATCTCGTTGAGCATGGTTATCACGATGCGGGCGCCGGTGCATCCGACCGGGTGCCCGAGCGCGATGCCGGAGCCGTTGACATTGACGATGTCTCTTTTCAGTCCGAGCAGTTTTTCCACCGTGCAGTATTGCGCGGCAAAGGCCTCGTTCACCTCGATCAACTCCATGTCCGAGAGTTTGAGGTTGGCTTTTTTCAGGGCCTTGTGCGTGGCCGGGACCGGGCCGTAGCCCATCAGTTCCGGCTCCACACCCGCGGTGGCGTAGCTCAAGAGTTTCGCGACCGGCTTGACCCCGAGCGCCTTGGCCTTGTCCATGCTCATGAGCACCACCGCGGCCGCGGCGTCATTGATCCCGCTGGCATTGCCCGCGGTTACGGTGCCGTCTTTCTTGAAACTGGGTTTGAGCCGAGTGAGCTGGTCCATGGTCATGCCCAGGCGCACATGCTCGTCAGTGTCAAACATTTTGGGCTCGCCCTTCTTCTGCGGGATCGGCACCGGGATGATCTCGTCCTTGAACTTGCCGGCCTTGATCGCGGCCTCGGCGTTGTTATGGGAGCGGCAGGAAACGATATCCTGCTCCTCGCGCGAGATGTTATATTTGGCGGCCAGGTTCTCCGCGGTCAGGCCCATGATCAGTCCGCAGTAGGCGTCGGTAAGCCCGTCCCAGATGCCGCAGCTCATCTGCTGGTGCTGCAGTCTCGCGCCCCAGCGCGCATCCTTCAAATAGTAGGGAGCGCGGCTCATCGCCTCGACGCCGCCGGCCACGATCACCTCGGCGTCTCCCAGCAGGATTTGCTGGGCGCCGTAGATGATGGCCTGCATGCCCGAGGCGCACTGGCGCTGGATGGTCACGCCCGGGGTGGTGAAGGGGATGCCGGCCTTCAGCCCGATCAAACGTCCGATCGTGTATTCATCCGGCCGCATCATGCAGTTACCGATGATCACATCCTCCACCAGAGCCGGGTCGGTCTGCGACCGTTTCAAAGCCTCTTTCACCACCAAGGCCCCCAGGTCCGGCGCCGGAACATCTTTCAAGGCGCCTCCAAAGGTGCCGATCGCGGTCCGCACTCCCGCGGTGATCACTACTTCTTTACCCATTTTTCAAAACCTCCCCAAAGTTTTTTTATGACTTACACCTATCATTCTGACCGAGAAAAGTCAAATTTTCCAGCCCCGCTCCCCTTTGCCGGAAAGTTTCTTGACAAGCCCCCGAGCGCATAATAGATTGAAGATGATGGGAACAGGAAGGACTATTATTTATTCAGTGGGCCACAGCAATTTAGAGCCGAACGTGTTCATTTCGTTGCTTAAGAATTTCAAGATCGAAGTCCTGGCCGATGTCCGGAGCAAGCCCTACAGCGAATATGCGAGTCAGTTCAATAAGGGATCGCTGGAAAAACTGTGCAAGTCGGCCGGGATTGCATATGTCTTTATGGGAAATCTGCTGGGAGGCAAGCCGGAGGACCGCTCGGTGGTGAACCGCAGCGGGGAAATCAATTACCGGTTGCTGGAGCAGAAGGATTATTTTCAAACCGGCATTCAAAAACTCCTGGAGGTGGCGGGGAGAAAACTTGTCTGCATCATGTGCTCGGAGGGGCATCCGGAGGAATGCCATAGGCATTTGTTGATCGCGCCGGTGCTGGAAAGGGCGGGCATGGAGGTCTGGCATATCCTGTCGGATGGTAATGCGATCGGTTCCGAGGTGTTGCGCATGGAATTAAGCAAGGGTCAGTTGGCTTTATTTTAAGTGCAGGATGGTTGATGAAGATTTATACCATCGGCGTTGAGAAGAAGAGCGCGGAGGACTTTTTCCAAATCCTGACCCAAGCCGGGGTTGAAAAAATTCTGGACATCCGGCTGAACAACAAGTCGCAGTTGCTGGGGTTCAGCAAGGGCCGGGACCTGAAATATTTCTGCGAAAAATGCCACGGGATCAAATATGAGCATGTTCCGCTGCTGGCCCCGAGCCAGGAACTCCTGAAAACTTTTCGCGCGAATAAAGACTGGACCGGGTATGAGAAGACTTTCCGGGAAATAATGGAGAGCCGCCCGATGGTGGAGATTTTTCTGAAGGCGAGCGAGGGAATGAATTCGGCATGTCTCTTGTGCACGGAAGCAAGCCCCAAGCAATGCCATCGCCGGCTGGTGGCGGAATATCTGGCTGGGCGGTTGGAGGGTCTGGAAGTCATCCACCTTTAGGAGGGGCCATGGAACCGGGATTGGAAAAGATCGCGTTGCTGGCGGTGACCAAGCTGGGCGGGGCGCTCTGCCTCGCGGGGGTGAACAACCAGCGGGAGTGGGTGCGGCCGGTGCGGCTGGACCGGGGCGACTGGCCCTTATTTGACAAGAATGACATTACGGACAAGAACGGGAAGACCGTGGCGGCCCTGAACAATGTGATCGCGCTC
This sequence comes from uncultured delta proteobacterium, assembly GCA_903897985.1. GTDB lineage: Bacteria > RBG-13-61-14 > RBG-13-61-14 > RBG-13-61-14 > DRUE01 > CAIYYW01. The sequence continues at coordinate 1,067 of CAIUDS010000140.1, read as the reverse complement.
AACCTGCTCCGGCCGGTCCCGGCGCCGGGTGAGCCGCATGTCGAGGACTGGGAATATGACCGGACGCTCAAGCCGATGTTGGTCAAGACCCTGAACGACCGCGAGCGGCTGGGGCTGTTGCGGAGCCTGATTGAAAAGGACCCGGACGGTGTCATTGAAAAGAAAACGCGCTCGCTCTGCCTGGTCGAGCCGGAGGCCCTCATCCACGCGGATTTTTCCAGCGTGCGCCGGGCCAAATATAAGCCGGAGCTGGCCTTCAGGCTCGGGGGCAAGGAACTTTGCTTCCCGGTGACGGACATTCATTGGCGGGCATTGGGGAGGACCCTCGCGGAAAAGCGGGCGCAAGGGATCCTGCGCGAGAAAGAATTACAGTCCGCGCTGGGATATAAAAAGATTTTCCTCACCCTCGGCTTGACCCGGCGGTATTACGGCAAGTATTATCCCATGGTGATCGGCGTGCATCCGGTCCCGTTTTTTCCCGCGGCCATTGACTACCAAAATCTTTGAAAGCAGCCTCGCCCCGGCGAAATCCATTTGACCTATTAGTTATCTGCTCTAAGATATTCAGCAATGGGGGAAGAAGACACCAAAGCTCCGGCGGGGGAATCCAAAAAGCCGGAGGGCTCGCTCCCGGCCAACCTCAAGATTTATCTGGAGGTCCTGGAGGGCCCGGAGAGCGGCGCCAAATTCGAGTTGAACAAACTGAACACCAGCCTCGGCCGCAAGAACTGCGACATTATCCTGACCGACCCGGCGATCAGCTCCCAGCATTGCACCCTCGAGGTGAACAAGGAGAACATCACCCTTTACGACAACAATTCCACCAACGGCACTTTTGTCAACGGCGAGAAAGTGAGCGGGTGCCCGCTCTCGAACATGGACGAGATCCGGATCGGCGAGAGCAAGCTGCTGCTGAGCGTGGTGAGCGACCCCTATGCGATGTATGAGCAGCCGGCGGCCACGGTGGAGATTCCGGGTTATAAGCATGACGAGGCCACCATGGTGATGGGGGAGGGCCTGCTCAATCCGGAATTAGCGGAAGATTTCCAGGCGGTGGTGGAGGTGGT
>CAIUDS010000139.1 GCA_903897985.1 uncultured delta proteobacterium | reverse complement strand
TGATCCTGGTTACTTTCCAGTTCTCGTCCACCCACAGTCCGAGCACCTCGACTTGAAGCCCCCATTTTTCAACGGCTCGAACCGAGGCCTCGATCTGCTTCAACTGGGTGTCCTTGTCCACCGGGTTGCCGGCGCAGTCAAAATGCCCCGCCACCGCGACCAGTCTGGATAAATGCTGGCTCAGGGAAATCTCCACCCGTTTCTTGATGGAGGCCAGGGTTTTGATGTCCTTCTGTTCGGCCAGGACCTTGATCGGACCGGCCTCGGTGACCATGTCCACATAGTCCACCCCAAACTCCTGCTTGATCCATTCCACCAACGGAAACTGGATGCGGCCGTCCATGCAATTGACCGCGGTTGCAAATTTTTTATGGTCCATTGATTTTCCCTCGGATTATAAATCAAAAGGGGCGGCCACGCGAATGGCCGCCCCTTGTGCGATTACCGCTTGATTAAATTCAGGCCGCGGCGGGTTTCTTCTCCGGCTTTTTCACCCCGAAGGAAAGCAGGATGGTTACGATGAGCAGGCCGCCGGCGATGAAGAAGGCGTAGTTGAAGGTGTGATATTTGTCATAGATCATTCCCGCGACCAAGGCCATGAGCGAACCCACTCCCCAGGAGGTGAAGACCAGGCCGTAATTGACGCCGAAGTTCTTGAGGCCGTAGAAGTCCTTGACGAGGGAGGGGAACAGGGCCAGGTTGGACCCGTAGTTCATGCCGATGCAGACCGAAAAGAAGATCAGCAGGATCTTGACCATCGCCGGGTCCGGGAAGCGCTCGGTGGTTATGAAGGGAGTAAGGAACATCAAGACCGCCTGGAACGCGGTGAAGATCTGGAGCACGCGGATTCTGCCCAGTTTGTCCGAGGCGGTTCCGGCGATAATTCTTCCGCCCGCGTTTCCGATGGCGAGCAGGGCGACCAGGATGAACCCGGCTTTGAAGCTGGCCTGGATTTCCACCACCTTGGCCAGTTTGCCGATCACCATCAGGCCGGCGCCGGCGTTGAACGCGAACATCAGCCAGAGCAAATAGGACATCGGGGTCTTGACCACTTCCATGCCGTTGAAGTCTCCGGCCCCGAGCGGCGCCTTGGTCCCGGGCTTCGGGGCCGGGGCCGCGCTGGGCGGGTTGACCAGGAATTGCGAGAAGAGCACCACCACGGCCATGAACGCGATGCCCAGGATCAGGAAAGTCTGCTGGATGCCGACCTTGCCGATCAGGTAGTTGACCGAGGGCGCGATATAAACCGAGGCCAATCCAAAACCAGCCACCACCAGACCGGCGATCATGCCGGTTTTGGCGGGCGGAAACCATTTCACCGCGGGCGGCGTGGCCGAGGCGTAGCCGAAGCCGATTCCGGATCCGGCCAGGACTCCGAACCCAAGGATATACATGGTCACACTCTGGAACCGGCTGGCCAGGATCAGACCCAAGCCGGTCAGAATTCCGCCCAGGCTCGCGGTTACGCGCGGTCCGAACCGGTCCTGCAATTTCCCGGCTGGAACCATTGTAAGGGCGAAGATCAGGCAGGCAATCGTGTAAGGCAAAGCCCGCTGCGCCTCGGTCCATCCCCAGTCATCCGGGATTTTCTTGGAAATCACGCTCCAGGAATAAAGCACCCCGAGCGCCAGGTTGATCCCGGTACCCGCGAAGGTTACCACCCATCCCTTGTTTGAACCTTCTGCCATTGAAAATACCTCCCGCACAATTTTTTTGCGTCCAAGCCAACTGCTGAAATGAAATCCGGTGGCAACTGCTATGGGTGGATAAAATCCGAAGTTTGCCTTATTTTATCAGAAAATCAAGGGAATCCAAGAATAAAAAGGGCGGGTTTTCTATCATCACTTCCGGGGTTTCAACAGACGATCATTTGCCAGAAGCAGAGGGAGGTCTTATACTTTTTGGCAAGAGAACCGGTTCTTGAAAAAAGCGCATAAAATTTTGCTCGTCATTTTTCTTTTTGGATTGGGCCTGCGTCTGCTTTTGGTCTGGAAGATACCGGTGCTTTTGGTTTCCGACCAGTTGGAATATCAGACTTATGCCCGGAACCTGGTCCTCGACCATCGGTATCATATTCTTCATCAATTTCAGGTCCGTCTTGCTAAAAGCGAAATTGAGCTTTATTCCTACCGCCCCCCGGGGTATCCGCTTTTCCTGGCGCTGATTTATTTTATCTTCGGCATTCAGCCCCGGGCTGGCTTATGGGTTCAGGGTTTGCTTGATTCTTTTAGCATCCTTCTGGTTTATTTTCTGGCCCGGCGCATGGTTTCCGAATCCTATTCCCTGCTTTCAGCTTTTGCCTATTCCATCTATGTAGTCTGGCCCGTAATGATTATGAGCGAAACCCTTTTTATCTTTCTCTTTGTGCTGAGCCTGATTCTGCTGATCCGGGCCAGCGAAAAACCGAACGCGAGCCTGTTTTTCCTTCAAGGACTAATCTTCGGTTATAGCATTTTGGTTCGGCCTGGAACAATTATTTTTTTTCCGGTATTCCTCTGGTATCTTTTCCGAACCGGCTGGTCCTGGAAAAGGGCCTGGATGATCTGGGTTTTGGTTTTAGGGCTAAGCCTTCCGGTGGTTCCCTGGTTAGTCCGGGAATACCGGGTGCATCATCGGTTGATCTGGATCTCTACGATTGAGGGCAGGACCTTTTTTGATGGGATGGACCTCAAAGAGATCAAATCAACAGAAGTCATCAGGATGGCCAGGAAGAGGGGGCTGGATGAGGTTGGCCTGGACCGACTTTATTTTAAAATTGCCCTGACCGATCTGGTCTCCCATCCCCAAAGATACCCGGTTTTAGTTCTCAGGCGGCTGGGCAAATTATTTAATGTTTTTCCTCAATTCCGGTACTGGACTTTATGGGCTGTATATCCTTTGCTTTCGGTTTCGGGCAAGCCCTCGTCTTTGCTCGCCTTTTTATATCATTACTTCTGGCTGATGAGCTGGCTGGTCATTTATGGCGGAATGTTTGGCCTTTTCATTTCTCTTCCTTCTCTCCGCCGGGTTAAAGAATTGCTCTTAATCCATATCCCGATTCTTCTGACCATCTTGCTCCACAGCTTGATTCTGGAAGGCAGTTCCCGCTATCTGGCTCCTTGCTATCCAGGCTTTTGTGTAGGCCTGGCAATTTTATTGGCCTTTTTAAAAACCAGAACCATCCCGAGCCAAGCTAAACAATAAAATCGTCAGGCCTTCAAGCCAGAGCGTGATGGACCAGTTCCAGAATATGGGTGAGTTTGATCCCGAGTTGATCCGCTTGGGGACGAAGCATGTCCACGCAGATCGGGCAGAGGCAGACCAGTTCGGACGCCCCCGATTCCCGGGCGTCCCGCAGGTTCTTTTCCTGAAGCGATCCCGCAGACTTACCGCTCGCCAGATACGCCCCGCCGCAGCAGAGCGACCGCTTCCGGTCGTATTGCCGCTCCACCCGCTCGACCCCGATCAGGTCGAAAATCTCGTCCACCACCCGCTCCTTGCCCGGCGAATACCGGCTCGCGCAGGGACGCTGGTAAGCGATCCCGATCCCGAGCGGCTTGATCCTTTGCCGGTTGGCTTGAAGCCAGTCGCGCGCATGCTCGATTATATGTTTCGCTTGGAACGGAACCTTGATCCCCATCCGGGGCGCCAGGTCATGGACCAGGGCATAACAATCATCATGGAAAAAGACGATCTCCTCCGCTCCAGTCTTGGCGAGGTTCGCGATCATCTGCGGCGCCCGCCGCGCGATCACCCGGGCGTCGCCCATGTGCAGGAACAGCACATAGCAAAAAACCATCCGGCCTTTAAGGATGGTGGCATTCTCGAAGAGCGGTCCCGAGAAAAGATGCGGATGGGTCTTGGGAAAAACGCAGCCGCTGATCACGGTCCCGGAAAGGGCGGGCGGCAGATACTCTTGATCCGAAACATAGCGCGCCTCGGCTTGAACAATGGCCTGCTCGCTCGAGGGCTTCTTGCCCCATTTTCCCATCTGCTCGAGGATCAGCTCAAACGGATGCGCGCCCGTTGGACAGTTTTCCTCGCACGCGAAACAGGTCACGCACTTTTCCAGGACCGGACTATACTCGCCGCTAAAGAGTTTCTTGAATTCCGCCTGGGCCTGTTCCAGAGAAAGCGACTGGTTCAGACACTTCTCCAGGCACTCCCCGCACAGATCGCATTTTTCTTTTTCAAACATATTGGTCAATAAAGGTTCAACAATTTAATCGCCGACCGACGGTCAGTTTCCTTCATGGGCTGGATAAATCACCTTTCCATATTTGTTGGCCGGATAAGCAATCCCGCCGATGAGGTTTTTGGTTTCCTCGAATCTTTGGGCCGGGATGACGATGACATCTATGGGGTATCCGAGTCCGCGCAACGCATCTCCGATTCTAACGCTCTGCTTCCGGGGGTTGTCCGGAGCAGGTTCCACCACCAGCAGATCAAGGTCGCTATCCTTGGTCATTTTGTCCGCGGCCGCGGACCCGAACAGGATGATCCGGTCGGGATCGGCGATGGATTTAATGCGCCGGATGATTTCGTCAATGATTTCCTGACTTATGCCCATGCAAATATCTTACCGAAAATAACCTGCTCGAGCAAGGCTCAAGCGCTGAAATACCAGGAGCCATCGCGATTCAAGCAACCGTTTTCAGTTGCTCTCCAGCCACTGCCTCAGATATTTCTCCGGGTCGCCCGGATTTTCGGTGACGGTTTTGATGAAGGCGATGGTCTTTTTCAGGTCCGAGCCATTCTTCTCATAGACTTTCTGATAGAGGGAGAGGTCGTGATAATAGACCAGCCGGCCGGCCACAGTGGCGTTGTTCAGCTTGCGCTGCGGCCAGGCGTTGTAATATTCGGTTTTCATTTTCGGGACCCAGTTGTCCGTGAAATCCTTCTTGGTGTTGTCGAACATCTCGGTTTTGAGTTTCAGCTTTTCATCGTCGCTCAAGTCGGTCCGGGCGTAAAGTTTTTTCAACTGCTCCCCCAGGCCGGTGATGTAAAGATAAAAAGTGTAGTCGTCCGAGTTGGAGCCCAGACCGTTTTTTACCTCTTGCGAGTCCTTGCCGAATTTTTCCAGGCAGTAGTCAATGGCGCCCTGGTTCCCGACCCAGAGCGCGAGGTTTTCGTTGAATTCGGGGTAGCCCTTGGCCCAGACCGTGCCGTGGGTAAGCTCGTGGATGATGGTGTTGGCCAACTCGTAGTTGTCCCATTTCAGCATCGGCGTATAGAGCGGGTCCGAGACGATCCCGAGCATGCTGTAGGCGTTGGCGACCCGCACATAAACATCATACCCCTCGGCCTCCAGTTTCTTTTCCTTCAGAAGCGCATCCTCTTTCTTGAAGAACCCGAGGTAAGGCATCTCGCCCACCACCGGGAACTGCCATCTCCGCGGCTCGAGCGAGAATTTCGGGCAGGCGGTCAGGTTATAAGTAAGCGCTTCGCGGTCCAGCTCGCGGTAAATGGTGTAACTCTTATTATGAACCAGGCCGATCTTTTCCTCCGAATATTGCTTGACATCGAGGGCCAGTTCCAGTTTGGCCCGGATCTCCGGGTCCAGGTCTTTCCGTTCCAGCACCTTCTTGATCGGCACCCGGTCCATCAGGAGCAAGAGCTGGCCCGGGGCCTGCTGCAAAAGATATGCAAACTCTTCCTCCCCGCAGGAACTGAGCGTGAAAGAGAGGAACAGGGCGAACATTATTACTGAACGCTTTTTCATTTTTCAGACTCCTTTTGGATGGTTAATAGATAATAGACCACGACTCGGCCCGGATCAATCTTCCGCGGCCTCTTCCATTTCAACAACCTGCGGCCGGCCTCGCTTCCATTCTCTGGTTCGAGATTTTCAAGGTGGTCAGGTCCATGCGAGCCGCGGTTGAGTAAATTCGGGATTCTGCTAAAATGTTGAACGCGATTCTTGATTTCCCGGGAGGAAAAACATGGCCATAAATATTGGAGAATTTCTGACCAGGCGCGCGCGGCTCAGCCCCAAACATGAGGGCCTGGTGTGCAACGATTTGCGCCTGACCTTCGCGCAGATGAATGCGCGCGCCAACCGGCTCGCCGCGGCCATGCGGCGCCTGGGCGTGGGCCCGGGCGACCGGGTGGCCCTGCTCGCGCTCAACGAGCCCGAGTATTTTGATCTGCTCTTCGGCCTGGGCAAGATCGGCGCCATCCTGGTGCCAATCAATTACCGGCTGGCCGCGCCGGAGATCGTCTACATCCTATCCGATTGCGGGGCTCAGGTGTTGGTGTTCAGCAAGGAATATGGAGAGATCGTTAATTCCTTTCGGAGCCAGGTCCCCGCGGTCAAACCGATTGCGATCGCGGACAACCCGCCCGAGTGGGCCGCGTCTTATCCAAAGCTGCTCGAAGCCGAGTCGGACGCCGAGCCCGAGCTCGTGGGTGGCGGCGATGATGTCCTTTCCATCCTCTACACCTCCGGAACCACCGGCCGGTCCAAAGGCGCCATGCTCACCCATAACAACTATTACTGCACCTCGGTCAGCCTCCATGTCTCCCTCGGCTACACCGGCGAAATTTTCCTGATCCCGCTCCCCCTGTTCCATATCGGCGCGCTCGGGGGCGTGCCCATGTTCATCCACCTTGGACAGAAGGTGGTGCTGCTCCGCAGCTTCGACCCCAAGCGCATGCTCGAGTTGGTCCGCGACGAAAAGATCAGCGGCTTCGGAACCGTCCCCGCCATGCTCATGTTCCTGAAACTCGTGCCCGGGTTCGAGAAATACGACTTCAGCTCCGTCAAGATCATCCTGGTCTATGCCGCGCCCGTGCCCGTGGCCCTGATCAAGGAATACGCCGCCGCGGGGATCGAAATCCGACAACTCTACGGACTCACCGAATGCACCGGCCCGGCCTCGGTCATAGATTCCGAGCACGCCATCTCCAAGGCCGGATCCTGCGGCCTCCCCATCTTCCATTCCGACATCAAGCTGGTGGATTACTCGGGCAAAGAGGTCGGCCCGGAGCAACTCGGCGAAGTTTTGCTCAAATCCGAGAATGTGATGAAAGGATACTGGAACCGGCCGGAAGAGACCGAAAGGGCCATCATTGACGGCTGGCTCTGCACCGGAGACCTCGCCAAAAAAGATGCCGACGGGTTCCTCTATATCCTCGACCGCAAAAAAGACATGATCATCTCCGGCGGCGAGAACATCTATCCCGCGGAAATCGAGGATATGCTCCTCCATAACCCGAAGGTCGCGGACGCCGCGGTGATCGGATTCCCCGACCTCAAATGGGGCGAGGCGGTCAAGTCCATCGTGGTGGTCAAGCCCGGGCAGACGCTGAGCGAGGAAGAGCTGATCGGCTGGTGCAAGGATAAGATCGGCAAATACAAAATCCCGAAAAAAGTCATCTTCGCCGCATCCATCCCCCGCACCCCCACCGGCAAAATCCTCAAGCGCGAACTCCGGGAACAATACAACAAATAAATGGCGCCCAGGCTGCGAAGGACAGGAACGACGCGGAGAATTCAATTCATTTTAAACACGACGAGCACAACGGAATTCGGAGTTCGGAATTCGGGAACGCGGAACCTTGATCTCACCGCAAAGTCATCATGAATAAACATGTCGGTGTCCGCAACGAGCGTGAGCGGTTAAGATCAGCTCAAAATATTTTAAAAGGAGGAACCCCGACATGAACAGGGTAACGGAAAAGGATGAGGGAAGCAAGGAGATCTTTTGCGGGATTGATCTGCACGGGCGGAGCCTGTCCACCGGCATGGCGGGGGCTTTGATGGCCCCGAATATGCCTGGGGATTTGTGGGTAACCCGATTGCCCGAGCGGACGCCGGCAAAATCCGGCGGTTGAAAATATAGGAGACCCAAAGAAAAAATTGAGGAGACTTGACAAATTTATTCATAGCAGGATTTGCAGCCTAAAATGGTAGAAATACTTTTTCCCAAAAAACACCCTGGCCCTCTGTTTGGCGGTGAAAAAAGGATCCTTCCGCTTTCGGAGGTGGATGTCAGCGAAAATTATGTTGTACATTACGACCTCGTTGATCAACAACATGCATATCCCCTCCAAATTGATGACGATGTTGTGATCGAATATGTCCTGTATGCCGATTCCGCGCCCTGGAAGCAGGACGTTGTAAAAATAAATAATATTCTACAGAAAAGAATAATCTGGGAAAAATGGCGATTTATTGAGGAGGTTCATTAATGAAAAAAATATTTATCAAGCTGGCTGCCTTATTCTCACTAATCCTGTTAATACCTTTTTCATCCCATGCTCTGGAAATGAAGGCCGGCGTAGCCAAGGCCGTGATCACGCCCAAGGACTATCAGGGC
>CAIUDS010000138.1 GCA_903897985.1 uncultured delta proteobacterium | reverse complement strand
GGGTCAAGAACATCACCGACTACGGCGCTTTCGTGGACCTGGGCGGAATTGACGGGCTGCTCCATATTACCGATATGTCTTACGGCCGGATCGGGCATCCCAGCGAAGTGATCATGGTCGGCGACGAAGTCACCGTCAAAGTGCTCAAGTTCAACCGCGAGACCGAATACATCTCGCTCAAGCACGACTCGGAATTCCCCTTCTATGACGGCAAAATCTATTCCTCCGACACCAAAAAAACCTACGAGAATTCCGAATACGAAAAAGTGGTCAACGAGTTCGTGGTCCCCTGGAGCACCTGCAAGCGCGCCAAGTTGAGCCGTTCGAGCTTCGCCGTGGGCGCCCTCGCCCGTTGCAACAACAATCCCGACCTGCTCAAGTCCGGCGCCGCGGCCACCGTGGCCAAGATGTTCGGCTACGCGGGCGTCGCCACCAACCCGTTCTTGAACAGCGTGTGCCAACTGGTCGAGACCGCCCTCTGCTGGGAACGCGCCAAGAAACTCCTCGACAAGTTCATCGCCTCCGGGATCGAGAATGAGCCGCCGGTGAAGCCCAATCTGAAAAACGCCGGCCGCGGCTTCGGCGCCACCGAGGCCCCGCGCGGGCTTTTGATTCACGACTACACTTATGATAAAACCGGAAAGTGCGTGAAGGCCAACTGCGTGATCCCGACCAACCTCAATTCCGGCAACATGGAAGACGATCTCAAGGCCCTGGTGGCCCAGATGGTTGACGCGGGCAAGAGTCCGGAGGATATTAAGTTTGTGCTGGAGATGCTGGTTCGGGCCTATGACCCCTGCTTCTCCTGTTCCGTGCATCTAATTGAGAAGTAAGAAGGAGGATTAGAATGGCAAAGATACTCTTGGTTGACGACGATCCCGATTTCGTGGACGCCACCAAATTGATCCTGGAAAAAAGCGGGCACCAAATCGTCTGCGCCCACACCGGCGAAGAAGGCTGGAAAAAGGCCCAGGCTGAAAACCCCGACCTGTTCCTGCTTGATGTCATGATGGAAACCCCGGACGAGGGGTTCCAACTGGCCTATAAAATCCGCAATGACAAAAAGCTCAAGGCCAAGCCCATCCTGCTCCTTACCGCGGTCGGCAAGGTCACCGGGTTCCAGTTCGACAAGAAAAGGGACGAGGATTTCCTGCCCGTCGAAGAATACATCGAGAAACCGGTCAAGCCCGAGGTCCTGATCGAAAAGATCAACAAAGCCCTTTCCAAGTAAAACGCGCGTTAAGCCCAAGCCCGGGGCCTGAGGCTCCGGGCTTTTATTTTTCCCATCCGCGAAAATTTGAATCCGGCCCCATCCCCATTAAAATAGTATTGAAGGATTTCCGCCGAGGAGGAACCGCGATGAAAACAAAGTATGTTTTAGCCGCCTTGGCCGCCGTTATTTTTCTGGGACTTTTACCGGCCGCTTGCCGGAAGCCGGATAATGACGGCATGCCCGCGGACTGGGAAAAGAAATACCATTTGAATCCCTATGACCCGTCGGACGCGGAGCAGGACAAGGATGATGACGGCCTGAATAACCTTCAGGAATATCAGTTTGGCTCGGATCCCACCAAGCCGGATAGCGACGATGACGGGATTCTGGACCCGTTTGAACAGCAAGCCGGGACTTCAGCCAAGAACCCGGACACGGACGGCGACGGCGTCCCGGACGGTTCGGACTGCATGCCCCTGAACCCGGCGATCAGCCCTCATGCCCAAGAAGGCCCGATCGGAAGCCCCTCTTGCATTGACACTTTTGACAATGACTGCGACGGCGCCATTGATTCCACCGATCCCGGGTGCGCCTGCCGCGCGGACTCGGACTGCAAAAGCCCGGATTCCTGCTCCTCGGCGGTTTGCGAAAACGGCGCCTGCCGGCTGAAGCCGGGCCCCGAGGGCGCGGTCTGCGATGACCGGAATTGCTGCACCGACCAGGACCGGTGCCGGGCCGGGACCTGCCTGGGCAAGCTCAAGCTCTGTCCGCTCAACCAGGCCTGCGACAGTTCATCCTGTAAATGCTCCCCGCAACCGCATAAATAGTGAGGGTGTCCGGCCGCGGTCTTCGCATTCCAAAAACTTGGTGCTAGAATGGTATTTGAGGGAGCTTCAGCCCGGGAGGAGATCATGGCCCAGACGAGGAAAACCGCGCGACAGAAACTTGCGGCCAACCACGGCTTGCCCAAGGTGGTCAGGATCCCGCCCCGCATGCGCAGGCAATACGGCAACGGCAAGATGGTGGTGCCCAGCCCGCGGCTGGTGGACAGCGTGATCCGCAAGGTGGAAAAAGGAAAACTGATCACCCCCCGGATGATCCGCGACTGGCTGGCCCGGGACTTCCGCGCCGATTTCTGCTGTCCCATGACCACCGGCATTTTCCTCCGACTCTCCGCCGAGGCCGCGGAAGAAGACTCCGCCTCCGGCAAGACCCGGATCACGCCCTGGTGGCGGGTGGTGAAAGACGACGGGACCCTGATGGAAAAATTCCCGAATGCCCCGGACGAGCAGGAAATCCGGCTCCAGGCCGAAGGCTTTGTAATCGAAAAAGTCAAAGGCAAACGCCGCGTAAGAGACTTCCAGCGGTTCCTGCACGAAAACTAGAACCGTTTCCTGGTTTCACGGTTTCATGGTTATTCCATCAGAAGCCCAAAGGATGGAAGGGCTGGCTAGCCCTGGAAGAATCGGATTGCGCCCAAAAACCGCGAACCTTGCTTGCGGGCTTCCTGACAAGGTCACTGTCCGTAAGGCCCAAGGAATTTCTCGCCATTGAAATGGATAAGGTGCGAAGGGGAATCTGCAAGCCAGACCTCGGTCTCCCAGGATACCTCGGAATGATATTTGCCCATTGAGCCCCGATCCAGGAAAGCGGTAATATAAACCAGCCTGGCCCTGCATCCTTTGAAGAGTTCTCTTAGCTCGCTCCGCCGCTTGGGACTGATCGGACCATGACTGGTAACCGCTTCCACGAAAATCAGCCATTTCTTTCGTTTCCAGAAAACAATGACATCCGGCATTTTGCCGTGTTTGTCCACCTCAACCCCCAATCTCCGCAGAAGCCGCTCATCAAAATAAGCCCACTTTTTGCCGGCATCGCCCACATAAACCACCCGGCCTCCCGGAGTGAACCTGGGACAGAATTCCTCGATTATCCTCTTAATCAACTCATTCTGGCCGCCCGGTGATAATCTTATGGTCTTACCCTTGGCCACTTTGACGGGAACGAGTTTCATTTTGCGCTCCCGGGCGTATTTTTCCTTCAAGGTTTTTGTGGAAGCCAAATAACGCTTGAGCGCCGGCGTCCATCCCGGTTTGCCGAACTGCCGGAGCAATCCCAGCGCCCGGGCTTCGATTTGATAAACCGCCTTGGGGCTGTTGGTCGGTCTTTCCGGATTATCGGGATTTGCCACAATCAGCCCGGCTTGCAGAAATTGGTGCACGGAAAATCTCCGGACGGTTTCCCGGGTATTGGGCGCATAACTTTTTCCATAATTCGCGGAGAAAAACTCCATCATGGGAGTAATCCCCATTAAAGGATCCGAGGCGTCACGCCAGCGATCCGCGGGGCCGAGCTTCAGCAATGCCAGCAGGGTCAAGGCCGACCTTTCATTTTGCTGTTCGCGGGGCAATCCCAGGAGCTTTAACACTTTGAGAGCCTCAGATATCCTGCGGTCCGTGGGTTTGGAACTTTTATTTTTTGTCGGCATTAGTGATCAACTCCTCGACCAGCATATTGACTTCTGCCTGCGATGGGAACAGATCATTCATCTTGGTTCCAATTTTGATCAGATCATGCCGGGACGGATATCTCAATTTTTTCAAATCCGCGGCATTGATTTGAGTATGCCCGCTGAACTGCCGGAAATACCGATCCGCGATCGTGGAGTTCAGGAATAAGGCGAGACCTTTTGCCAAGTTAGGCGGCAAACCATTTGACTGGGAGTGGAAAAAATTCAGATGATTTTCAAACCCAATGCGGGAGGCCGGCACTTTTTGAGGGTCATAGAGGGCCGCCACCACCCGACGGCGCTCTTCCTTCGAGGAAAACCGCTTGACCAGCACATAATATCCGGAGGGGACGAGGAGGGCTTCGGTTTCGGCGCTTATTTCAATGGCATTGGCCTTTTTGCCGGCGAGCTTGGGCCAGCTAATGAATCCTTCCGAGAAATGACAGGGATGGATCAGCGGCGCCGAATTAGCGCTGGGAGCTGCTCGCAAATATTTTCGAGCTCGGAAATCCACCACCGGGCCGGTGGATACGGAAATTCCCAGGTCTTCGATCGTCGCCGGCAAATTAGAAAGCCCTTTCAACGCACTTTTCGCCATGTCATCGGTGGGGATGTGGATAAATAGATCGGAATCTCCGGGATGAACGACATCGGCATAATCCACGGTTCTGGGAGGGTTGACAAAATCATCCCCCTTTGAAACGGAAACCAATAACTTTTTCGGCGGCTTCGCGTTTCTGGCCGCGTGAAAAATAATGTTTTCCTGCAAGACCCCGTCCTCGCGAAAAGCGAATTTCCTTGATTCAAAAATGTGAATGCGCCGGAGACTCATCTGCGCCAGGAAATTTCGCCGGAAAGTTTTGAAGTAAGGCCCATTGCAAAAACTCCTGGGAGAGATGGCCACCAACTCTCCATTCTCGTGAAGAAGGCGACTGGAAAGCCAGATGAAAGCCGAATAAAGATTGCCGGTCTCTATCCCCGCCCGGTTCAGTATTTGTCTGGTTTCCGATTGGCTCTTTATCTTTTTATAGGGGGGATTGAGAATCGCCAGATCGAAGGGACGGGACGGGCTGCGAAACAGGCCAAGCGAGACTTGAGCAACCGCCTCCTTGAGAAAATCTTTGGCGATGATGTCTCCCCGAAATTCAATTCCGCGCTCTTCGCAGAATCCCGCGCAGAGATGGAACCCTTTCCGCAAATATTCGATGAGCCTGGAATCCGATTCGTAAGCGGTAATTTCTAAGGATCGGGGCGGTTTCTCCCGCGAGCACAGTTGCATCACACAGGCTGCCGAAAGCATGCCGGTCCCGGCGCCGGGGTCAAGGATGGTTAGCCGCTCCCGGTTTACGGAAAACAACGATGCCATGAAAGACGCGATTGATAACGACGTGAAGAATTGACCCTTGGCGGAGCGCTCAGGGGCAGGAATCGCGCTCTTTGCTTCGCGCCTCCAATTCTCGATCTTTTCAATAAACGATTTGGTCGAAATATTCATTGAATTTTCTATTTGAGGCCTGCTGAAAATCAATATAGCAAATCGGCATGGCCTGTCAAACCGATAAGCCGGAAATGCGCCCGGTCAATCTAGTGGAAAATTTATGCTAAGATAGATGTTGAGGTAGAAGACTATGGACCAGTTCAAGGAATGGGAAGCCGCGGAGTTGTTTTGCGCCAGGTGCAAAATGCCCCGGCCGGTCCGGAAAAAGTTGCTGCTCTCGCTGCCGGACGGCGATAAATACGACTATGTGTGCGCGGTGTGCGGCAGTCTGGTGGGCGCCAAATTCGACTCGATTCCCGGAAATTTTTCGCGGCCGCGAAAGCGATAGCGGTTTTCAGCCGGGGATTGAAATAGATCCCCCCTTGCAATATCATCATAGCCATGACCCAGGTTCCCAGTCTGGCGCTCGCCTTCTTCATGGGCATGGTCACCTTCCTGACCCCCTGCATCCTGCCCTTGGTGCCGGCGTATATCTCGTTCATTTCCGGTCATTCGCTGGCCGAGCTCAACACGCCGGAGCGGAGCGAAAAGGTCGCCGCCTCGGTGCTCATCACCGCCGTCTTTTTCGTGCTCGGCTTCTCCCTGATTTTCCTGATGATGGGAGCCGCGGCCGGAGCGCTCGGGCACGAACTGGCCGCGCTCAAGCCGATCCTGATCCGGGTGGGCGGCGTGATCGTGATCTTTTTCGGCCTGCAACTCGCCGGCGTGTTCCAGCTCATGCCGCTCCTGAAAGAAAAGCGTTTTCACGGCGAGATCAAGGCCGTGGGCCCGCTCAAGGCGTTCCTGTTCGGGCTCGCCTTCGCCTTCGGATGGTCCCCCTGCATCGGGCCCATCCTGACCAGCATCCTGGCCATCGCGGTCAACCAGAACACTATGCTCAAAGGCATTTTCCTCCTGCTCGCCTACTCCCTGGGCATGGCCATCCCGTTCCTTCTCACCGCGGTCCTGGTCGAGCGCTTCTTCAGCTTCTTCAACAAGATCAAGCCCCATTTCCGCAAAATCGAAATCGCCGGCGGAGTAATCCTGATCCTCGCCGGCCTGCTGATGCTGATTGACCGGTTCGGCGAGCTGAAATATTATCTGGAACAGGTGCTGCCGCAAAGCCTGATGAGGTTGGGGTGACGATGCCGCTTTTATTCGGACCCGCGGGAATCCCTCGGAGCGCGAAGAAGCCGACCCCGGAGGAGGGCGTGCGCGAGTGCGCCCGGCTGGGGCTGGACTGCATGGAATTGGAATTCGTGTATGGGGTCAGGATGACCGAGAGCGGCGCGAGCCTGGTGGACGAGGCGCGGCAGGAGACCGGAATCCGGTTGACCTGCCACGGCCCCTACTATATCAATTTGGCCAGCCTGGACGGGGACAAGCTGGAAGCGAGCGAGGAGCGGGTATTGGACACGGCGCGACGCGGGCACCAATGCGGCGCGGAAAGCATCACTTTTCATTCCGCGTTCATCCAGGGTCGTCCGCGCGAGCAGGTGTTCGGGATGGTCGAGAATGAGTTCAAGACGATCATGGCGACGCTCGAGAAAGAGGGCATTAAAATAGATGTGCGGCCGGAGCTGACCGGCAAGCCCTCCCAGCTCGGGAGCCTGGAGGAGTTGATCCTGATGAGCCAGCGCGTCAAAGGGGTTTTGCCCTGCGTGGACTTCTCGCACTTCTACGCGCGCGAGGCCGGAAGATACAACAGCTACCGGGATTTCTGCTCGGCGCTGGATGCCCTGGCCCGGGGTCTGGGGAAAAAAATGCTCAAGCGCATGCACATCCACATCTCCGGGATTGACTATACCCCCAAGGGCGAGCGCAAGCACCTCGAACTCGAGCGGTCGGCCTTCAACTGGAAAGATTGTTTGAAGGCGTTCGCGGATTATGAGCTCGAGGGGTTCTGCGTGTGCGAGAGCCCGAGCCTGGAGAAGGACGCCCTGCTGCTCAAGGAGACTTATCAGAAATTGAGGAAAGGGAAAAAATAATGGACGGGAAACAATTAAAAGCGCTCTCGGTCCTCGGTTACAACTTCTGGCTGCACTTGTTCCGGTCCGTCCTGCCCCGCAAGAAAGAAAACCAGGCCGAGAAGTTCAAGGGCTATTTCCGCTCCGACTGGATCACCTCGTTCCGGCCGGAGGAAATCCCGCAAGTTTATAATTTCGAGAACTGCACGGTCTGCGGCCTGTGCCAGCCCGCCTGTCTCCCCATGATCGCGAGTCAAGGCCGGTTCCTCGGACCCGAGCACCTGGCCGCCTGCGCCGGAAGATCCCAGCCCGAATATGTCTCGGACCTCGATGATTTCCTCCGCTGCACCCTCTGCGGCCGCTGCGAGCCGGCCTGCCCGGACGAGGTCAAGATTTCGGAGCTTGCCCTGCTGATGCGGAAATGGATTTTCCGGGTGGACCCGGCCATGACCTGGTCGCTTTTTCCGGAAGCCAGGAAAAACCTGGACCAGTTCGGCAATCCCTTTGGCAAAGAGCAAGAGCTTTCCGCAAGACCGTCCGGCAAAAACGGCCGGGTGCTTTTCCCGGGCTGCCGCGAGATGGCCTTGGGTGAACCGGGCAAGTGGGTGAAACTCGCGGACAAATTCGGGATGGAGGCTGAACTCTTGAGCGGGGCCTGCTGCGGGGGATTCTTCGAGGAGATCGGAGCGGAAGGCGTGAATCCCGGCCTGGAAAAAATCCTGGCCCGGAACCCCCAAGAAGTGATCACGGTCTGCCCGCATTGTTATTACCGCCTGAGCAAAAAACTTCCGCCCACCGTCAAGGTCCGGTTCCTCCTGGAACTGATCCCGGAGAAGGCCGCGGCCAAAGCCAATGGCGGGAAAAGAGTCATGTTCCACGATCCCTGTTTCCTCGGCCGCAAAATGGGCATGCTCGCCCAGCCCCGGAACCTGATCCAACAACTTGGATTCGAGCTGATGGAATTCAAGGAAAGCAAAGACCTTTCCGAATGCTGCGGCGGGGGCGGCGGACTGTTCTGGCACGATCCGGAAATGGCCTCCCGTGTTTCCGCGCTCCGGGTTGCCGAGGCCCAAAAGGCCGGCGTGTCCCTCATCCTCACCGAGTGCGGCCTGTGCCGGGAACTGATGCAAAAAGCCGGCTCGGGCGCTAAAATAGAGGTCAAGCGCATAAGCGATTTTTTCGTTTGAACAACCAAGGGAGGAATCCATGAAAAAAATCTGGATCGGAATCCTGGTGCTGAGTTTTTTAGCGGTCCCGTTTCTGATTCGGCCCCGGACTCCCGAGCAGCCGCTGATGGTTGCGCAGGCGCAGCCGACCGCGGAAGATGAGCAGGAGTCATCCTTCTGGAGCTCGTTCCGGAAAGTATTCTCGCGCTCCGAGCCGGACTGGAGCAAGGGCAACCAGCAGGTGTCCACCGCCGCCGGGGCGCGGGGCGTGGACCAGGAGGGCAAGCTGAAGGAAGCCTATGATTATCAGGCGGTGAAATGGATGGAGCAATACTCGGTCAAGGAGGACGCGGTGATGAAATTCCTCAAGAACCGCGGCCTGGGACCTTACAAGGGCAAAGGGGCCAAAGGAGAAGACCAATGAAAAAATTGAAACTAATCGGTTTGGTCATGCTCCCGGCTCTGGCGGTGGCCTTGAGCTCTTCGGCGCAGAAATTCAGCCTGAACAATCTTGACACCGGCGAGCTTCTGAGCGCGGGCAAGGACCTGGTCAAGGCGGCCAAGCCCATGAGCGACGACGAGGAAATCCAGCTGGGGCGGAGGGTGGCGGCGCGGATCGCGGGCACCTTCGGGATCTGGAAGGACGAGAATTGGACCGAGCGAATTAATGTCATGGGCCGGACGCTTGCGCTTTATTCCGAGCGGCCGGACCTCAAGTATCGGTTCGCGATCCTGGACACCGACGATGTGAACGCCTATTCCGCGCCGGGCGGATATATTTTCATCAGCCGCGGGATGTTGAAGGAGGTCAAGAGCGAAGGCGAACTTGCCGGGGTGTTGGCGCATGAGCTCGGACATGTGGCCAAGAAGCATGTGGTGAAGGAAATCCAGAAATCCAATCTCTGGTCCGCCGGCGCCAAGATCGCCGTCTCCGCCAGCGACCTGAACGCGCAAGAGGAAAGCCTGCTCAATGGTTTGACCGACGAGGCCTGGAAATCGCTGGTGGTCAAGGGCCTGAGCAAGGAGGACGAGTTCGAGGCCGACCGCCTGGCCGCGCTCAACGCCGATAAATTCGGGTATGACCCTTACGGGATTTATAACTTCATCAAGCGGCTGGCGCCCGAGGAAAACAAACCCGGCCAAAACCTGAAAATGCTGCTCGGCACTCATCCCAAGCCCAGCGCCCGCTTGGCCGAGTTGGACAAACTTTATCAGAAGCAGGGCTGCCCAGCCGGGGCTTTGCCCGATTTCCCGGAGCGCCATGACAAGTTCTGCGCCAAGCATCCGGTTAAATAGAGTCGTTCGGCGGCGTTGCCATGACTGAAGCCCCCGCGAAGACTTTTCGGAGGAACATCGTATCGCTCGGGGTGGTGAGCCTGTTCACGGACATCTCGAGCGAGATGCTCTACCCGCTGATGCCGGCTCTGATCAAGGGCTTGGGCGGAAGCCCGGCCGCGCTCGGGCTGATCGAGGGCGTGGCCGAGTCCACCGCGAGCGTGCTCAAGGGATTTTCCGGATACCTCTCCGACCGGCTGCGCAAGCGCAAGGCGCTGGCGGTGATCGGCTATTCCTTGAGCGCGATCAGCAAGCCCCTGATCGGGTTCAGCTCCGGCTGGCCGATGGTGCTCATGCTCCGCTTCTTCGACCGCACCGGCAAGGGCATCCGCACCGCGCCCCGAGACGCCATTGTCGCCGACAGCGCCGCCCCGGCCGAACTCGGCAAATGGTTCGGGTTCCACCGCGCGATGGACACCACCGGCGCCGCCATCGGACCGCTGCTCGCCTTCGGACTCCTTTACCTTGGGCTCAATTTCAAACACATCTTTCTCTGGAGCATCGTCCCGGCCGCGATCGGAGTGATCCTGCTCGCCGCGCTCGTGCGCGAAATCGCCCCGCCGGAGAAAGAGCCGGGCAAAAAGTTTGAACTCGGCTTCCGCGGCTTCAACCGCAGCTACCATGCTTACCTGGCGGTTTCTTCCGTGTTCGTGCTCGGTAATTTTTCCAATGTGTTCCTGATTCAGCGCGCCCAGGAACTGGGCATGAGCCTCAAACTCACAACCCTGCTCTACCTGGTCTATAACCTGAGCAACGCCCTGATCGCCATGCCCGCGGGCGCGCGCTCCGACCGGATCGGACGCAAGCGTGTGCTCGTGTTCGCGTTCGCGCTCTGCGGCCTGACCTATTTCGGGTTCAGCCGCAATCTCCATACCGGTTGGCTCTGGATCCTGTTCCTCCTGTTCGGGTTCAGCGACGGCGCCCGCGATGGGGTCCAGCGCGCCCTGATCGGAGAACTGGTCCCGAGCGAGAAGCGCGCCAGCGCCTACGGCATCTATTACGCCGTCACCGGCCTCTTGATGCTCCCTTCCAGCATCGTGGCCGGGCTGGTCTGGAAAAAATACGGGGCTTCCGTGGTCTTTTCCTACGGCGCCGCCCTCTCCCTGCTCTCGGCCATCCTGCTCCTGGCGGTCCTGCCTCACCAAATAAACTCCCACCCCCATCGTATTAAATAGCAGAAAATTGGAAGAGCAGGATCTCAGAAGCGACGAAGAGCTTTTCCAGGCTTGGCGCAAGGGGGAATTGGAAAGCTTCCGGGTGCTGCTCGCAAGGTATCATTGGAGGCTGCACAAATTGATTTTATGCTGGACCAGAAATGCTCAGCTCAGTCAGGACCTGTTCCAGGAAACCTGGTTCCGGGTGATCGAGCACCGGCAGGATTTTGATCCGGACCGGAAATTCAAGAGCTGGCTTTACGCGATCGCCCTGAACCTTTGCCGAGACCATTTCCGCAAGGAAAAACGCGAGAAAACCGACCTCGCCCCCGAGTTGATCGCCCGGGCCATCGGCCGCGAGAACCCGGAGACGGCGCTGATCGAAAAAGATCGGCGGCAATGGCTCGAACGGGCAATCGCCGAGCTGAGCGAACTCGAGCGGGAGGTGTTCATGCTCCGGCATTTCGGCGGCATGACCTTTCAGGAAATCTCGGACCTGCTCGGGATCAACCTCAATACCGCGCTCAGCCGCATGCACCAGGCCATGGGCCGGCTGAAACATCTACTGGGAGAAAAACCATGAGTCACGAGCCCGAAAACGGAAAACTGCTTCAATATTTTTATGCGGAACTTTCCGCCCGGGAAAGCGCGGAGTTCGAGCGCCATCTGGCCGGGTGCGAAGCCTGCTCAAAAAAATTAAAGGAATTGCAGGCGGTTTCGGAATCGCTTTCCTGCCTGGACATGCCGGAGCCGGCCGGGCCGGACCTGGAGCGGATTGTGGCGCGGGCGCAAGCGGCCGCGGCCCCTCCCCGGCAAAAATTTCTGCGCCGTCCGGGCTGGCAGCCGGCCTGGACCTTTGCCGCGGCTATCGCCGCGATCCTGGCGATCGTTTTCAGCTTCTGGCTGACCCCGAGTCGGCCGAATGATAAAACCTATGAGCTGGCCCAAGCGCCCCGGGATCTTGAGGCGATTGACGGCCCGCTCGCGGCCGCGGTTGCGGATGACTTCTTCATCGAGGAGGGCGCCGAACTGGATGAGATTCAGGAGGAGTTGTCCGCGCTGACTCCGGCGTCGCGGTCGGAAGCGGATGAGCTTGAGTCCATGGAATATGAGATGGACGAAATCGAGAAAACCGCGGGCGGGATTTTATGAGGACAAATCTGGAACAAGGAGGCAAGTGGATGAATAAGAAATGTTTGCTTTTGGCTGCGGGGATTTTGCTGGCTCTGACTCTCGGGTTCGCGGTTCACGGCCAGGCGCAGCCCGCTAAGGACAATAAGGTCAATGAAAACATGTCGCTGTATCCGCCTTATGGCATGTCGCCGGAGGGCGCCGACTATTACAGCCGGCTGGGACCGCGACAACAGAAAGAACTGGGGCGGCGGCTGTTTTTGGAGCGGCTGTGGCACGAGGACCCCAAACGTTATAAGCGGGTGATTAAGATCGAGAAGCTGGCCCATGACTACCGAAACACCCGGGATCCGGCCAAGAAGCAGGCGGTTGAAAAGGAGTTGCGGCCGCTTTTGGACGAGGAGCTCAAGGCGCAGCAGGAGGAAACCAAGAAACGGCTGGCGGAGTTGGAGAAACGGCTGGCGGACATGAAGGAAGTCCTTAAGAAGCGGGATGCCAACTGGTCGGAGGTGGTGGACCACAATTTCAAGGAAATCACCGGTCAGACCGACTATCTTGATTTTCCGCCCCTCCCGGCCGGGCTTCCCCAGCACCAAAAATAACTTAAGACAGGTTCTTGCCTTTCTACCTTCAAGGCGGGGCGCCCCCCATTCAGGCCCCGCCTTGACCCTTTATGACAGGATCAACTGCAGCCGAGGGAAAGTAAGCAGGAACAAGAGCAGCCAGATCCCGAATGCGGCCAGGACTTTCCATTTTTTCAAATTCCGGAAATCCTCGCGGCTGAAGCCCAGGAACGCCCCGGCGTAAATGATCAGGAACGGCATGAAGGGAATGCGATAGCGACTAACCACGAAGAAGAACGAGCAGAGCGCGGTATAGAAAAAGATCAACAGGATGGTGAAGGTCTTGAATTCCCGTTCTTCGCTCGAAAACAGCCCGAGCAGAGCCAGGAGTATCAAGAGCAGATATGCGCCCGAGCCAACCGCTCGGAACCAAGGCCCGCGGTATTTGGCCAGTTTTTCTCCGAAGTCCTCGTTCGGGATCAGGATGTATTTCTTTGGGTGGTGCATTTGGGGGATGATATTCTTGTAGATGAACAGGTTCGGGACATAAAGCTCGACCGCCTTGATCGCGGAGCGGCGGATGGTTAGGCCCGGGTTGGCGGAGATGAATTGGCGCGCGTTCTTGATCTCGCATTTGGTTTGCTCGCAGATATTGCCCGAGGTGCATCGGGGACGGCTGTATTGAATGGGCCGCTCGTATTCATTGAAATCATAGCGGGG
>CAIUDS010000137.1 GCA_903897985.1 uncultured delta proteobacterium | reverse complement strand
GTTTCTGGTTTCTGGTTAAACACCCATGCCTTTGCGTCCTTTGCGCCTTTGCGTTAAAAATTCCTGCGTGTCTTCGGCGTCTTGGCGGTTTGATTAAGATTCAGCAGGCTGGAAGCCTGCGCCACAACGAAATTCTCCGTGCTCTCCGTGCCTTTGCGGTGAAGACGGATTGTATCGCGGCGGCAAGGCGCTCGCACAGAAAGGTATCGCGCGTTCCTACTTCGTCCCGCGAGAGCGCGGGACTACGAAGGACGGGAAACGCGCTCGCACATCCAGATGCTTGAGCAGTTCAGCGGCTTGGTCTTTGGTTTCGGGGTAATTGAGCGCAAGCGAGGCATAGAAGCGGGCCATGGCGGGGTCGTTCTGCGCCACATAATATCGAGCCGCGGTCATAAGGGCCGAGGGCTTGATTGAGCCGGAAATTTTTTTAAGGTGTTTGCCGAACTGGTCCGAGAACAGATCGAGGCGGCCGTAATCGCGGAACCGGTTCCCGAACAGGATGAAATAATTGCTCTGGACTTCCGCGGAGGTCCCCGGTCCGAGCGCAAATCGTTTTGGTCCGGGTTCAGGCCGTAAAAGTCGAAGGTTGTCGGCATTGATGAAGTTGGAAAAGCCCGGCAGGAGTAAAAGCGCGGCAACTACGAGCGCTAATATTTTTTTCCAGCGGGCCGGGCTTTGGAAGAGGCTGGCAACGCCGGCCAGACCGATGGCGGCCAGGATGATGAAGCAGGGAAAGGTTGCGATGCGGAAGCGGCTGAGGTAAAAGACCGAGGCATAATAGAACAGGTGCCAGAGCACAACGAGCAGAGCGAGCGCGGAGGGGAGGTTGGGCTTGGCGTTGAGAGGAGCGAGCGCGAGACCGGCGAGCACGGCCAGGTTGATAGCCAGACTTAAGAGCAGGATCATCCAGATCAGCGGTTGAGGCCAGGTTCCATAGAAACCCTTGAGCACCCATTGAGCCGCTTGCAAGTCCAGCCGGTAAATCCCCTCGAGCCAGCGGGCGCCGTAAAAATACAAGACCTTGCCCGGCTCGGCGCGGATGCAGCCGAGGGCTTTTTTTGCGAGCATGTCGTCGCGCTCGCCATAAGAGACGGAGCTGGTCGGGTGATAAAGCAGGCGGCTGGCAAAAGGGTTCATGGCCTGGTAGCGGGCGCCGTCTCTTTCCAAAAAGCTGAACGGCGGCCGGCCTGCTTTCGGGTCGGCCAATTCGCCGCAGTAAGAAAGCGAGTAATTGTAGCCCTTGTAAGTGGTGACAAAGATCCACTCGTTATATATAACGCGGTCAATCGAGACCATCTGCAGGATGGTGATGGCGGAGGCGAGCAGGAGGAGACCGGCAAATTGGAGCTTGGCGGCGCGCTGGCCGCGGTCTTGAAAACCGAGTCCGAGCAGGAGCAGGGCCAGAAGCGCGAGCAGGGAGCTGCATTCGGGCTTGAGCAGGACGAGCAGGCCGAAAACAAAACCCGCGGCCAGAGGGGCAAAAACGGGCCGCTTTGATTTTTCGAAGGCGAGCATCAGGTTGAGTCCGAGCATGAGCAGGAACGCGGCGAGCGACTCGCGGTAGAAACGGTGGGCGAAAAAGAGTCCGTCCGGAAAGAAGGCGAAGAGCGCGGCCGCGATCAGGGCGGGTCGAGGCCCCGCGGCCCGGAGCGCGAAGCGATAGACCAGGGCGGTGGTGAGGACCAGGCAGATGCCCTGGACGAAGCGAAGCCAGAACAGGTTGTAGCCGAAAAGGCGAAGCCAAATGGAAAGGAAGAGCGGATAGAGCAGGGGCCGGGTGGGGTCGAGCGGGAAATGCCCGAGCCATAGCCCCACGGCCTGTCCCAGATATGGGAACTCGTCGTCCGAGATCCAGAGGCCCTGGTAACGGAGGGAAAGCCAAAAGACCAGGCCGGCCTGAGCGGCGAGGATAAGGGCAAGCCAGGGCCGGTTATGTTCAGAGCCGGGCACTTTCATCATCCCTAAAGCGCCTAACTGTGGGGATCAATCATGTCCATGCGGCGGTAGATAAGGAACCCGCTGAGGAGCATGAACAGGGACCAGATGAGACCGTAGGTGAACCATTTCCAGGCGGTGAAATTCGATCCGGCGGAGTCCATCCGGGAGAAGGGGCTGGCGATGAGCTGGAAGGGCTGGGCCTGGGGCACGATGATGGAAATGACTTTGGCGGAGAGGGTCAGGGCCTTTTGTTGGAGGGAACTTCCGGGCCGGTCCAAAGCGGATGCGATCGGGGGTATAGTGAGGAACACGATGAGATAGATCATGATGACGGCCACGGGCTTGAAGTTGACGGCGAAGAAGCCGACCCACAGGAACGGGAGCAGGATGCCGAAGACGGAGATGAGGAGCTTGAACAGGAGCGAGGGGGTTATGGGCTGCTTGAAGATGTAGGATACGAGGAGGTAGAGCAGGACAAAGAGGAACCAGATGGCAACCAGGAACAGCCCGTAGAAGGTGAAGGAGCCGATGAAGAAGCTGCGGCGCGAGATGCGGTGAGCGAGCAGGACTTCGCATTCCTTGTTGACCAGGGCGCGGCCGGCGAGGATTCCGAGGGCGGGGCCGAGGAAAAAGCCGAGGATGTAGAGGTTGAGGTTGAGTTGTTCGAGGATCATTTTTCCGATCATGGAGGCGTTTTCCTGTCCGGCCTGGTCGAGCATGAGGTTGACCTTGAGCGCGAACGGTCCCACAAACTCGAACACCACCACGAACACCACCAGCCAGAAGATAAAGCTGTTCAGGGCGTTCTTGAAGAAATACTTATATAGGTATCGAGTTTTCATTGGTCCTTGATTATCTCCAGCAGATATTTTTCGAGCACCTTCTCCTGGACCAGTTCGAGGAAATATTCCTCCA
Source organism: uncultured delta proteobacterium (assembly GCA_903897985.1). Taxonomy (GTDB): domain Bacteria; phylum RBG-13-61-14; class RBG-13-61-14; order RBG-13-61-14; family DRUE01; genus CAIYYW01. Next base: position 1,973 of record CAIUDS010000137.1, on the reverse strand, counting down.
GGGTTTTCTGGCCCAGTTGCAAGGCGTCAATGGAAATATTGTTTTCCGCCATGACCCGGATCGCGAGGTCCTTGTCGGATTCGGTCCGGGTCTTGAGTTCGGAGGTTTTGGACGCGGGATCGAAAGTCAACTCGCCCAGCTTTTCCAACAACTCGGGCATGGCGATCGGGGTCTTGAAAGTGATTAAATATCCCCCCTCGGCCCCGAGCAGTTCGCGGGTCTTGCCCGACTGAATGATTTTGCCTTCCTTGATGAAAATAACCTTGTCGCACAACTCCTCGATCTCGGACAGGATATGCGAACTGAGCAGGATGGTTTTGCCCTTGCCCGCCAGGTAGCGCAGGAGTTCCTTCATCTTCCGGCGGCTGATCGCGTCCAGGTTCGCAGTCGGCTCATCCATCACGATCAGGTCCGGGTCGGCGATCAGACAATCCGCCAGGGCGAGTTGCTGGAGCATGCCGCGCGAGTAGGTCCGGATTTTCATGGACAGGATGTCTTTGAGCCCGAGCGAGGAGTCCAGCCAGTCCAGGTTTTTCTCGAAATCCGCGTGCGAGAGCCCGTGGGACTTGGCGCCGAGCTCGAGCAGTTCGCGGCCGGTCAGGAATTTCGGGGGCATGTAGAACTCGGGCACATACCCGGAGCGGCTCCGCCAGCCGGCGTCCTCGCAGTCGTTCCCGAAAACCTTGAGCTCGCCAGCGCTCTTGAGGATCAGGCCGAAAAGAATGCGCAGGAAAGTGGTTTTGCCGGCGCCGTTGGGACCGAGCAGGGCCACGGTCTCGCCCGGGACGATCTCCAGGCTGACCCGGTCCAGAGCGAGCTTCTGTTTCCTCGAGAAGCTGTGATCCCGATAATACTTGACCAGCTCGCGCGCAACTATGACCGGCTCGCTCATGGTCCGGGATTTCCCTCCCCCTCGCTCGGTCTTGCTTTTTCCGGGCGCTCCTCGATCTTGAAACCGCCGCTCCGGTATTTGACCAGGGCCTGGACCTTGTAGACATTGAAACCTTCCGCGCCCACCTGGGCGTAAATCAGTTTCCGGCTTTTGTCAATCAGGAAATTGGCGGGCACCAGGCCGATTTTATAATCCTTGAGGACTTTCAAAGAGGTCGCGGGCAGGATGGGGAATTTGATGTTCAATTCATTATTGAACTGCTCCAGGTCTTGCCGGCTCTCATCGGAAATCAGCAGCACCTGGCATCCGGCCTCCTGGTCCTTGCTCAGGTAATCGTTGAACTCCATGATTTCGATCCGGCAGGGGCCGCTCGCGGGCGAGAAAAAGATCAAAAGCACATTATTGTTCTTGACCAGCTCATCGAGTTGATAGGTCCGGCCTTCCAACGATTTCAGGGTGAAATCCGGAACCTGGTCTCCGGGCTTGAACGCGGGCTTTTCCGAGCGCTGCCCTTGCAGGAAGATCAAGTCCACCTGGAAGGCCATCAACCCGATCAGGAGCGCGCCCCAGAAGGAGATCAGGAAAAATAATTTAAAGTTTTTATTCATGGCTTTTTCCAACTCCGGCCTCGCCCTGGTCGGTTTGCCGGTTCGGGCAAATTATATTCCCGGCGCGGGAAGCAATCAACGGCCGCCGATATATTTTCAAGTCCCTCATTTTTTATCCCGCCAAAAACTCCGTGAACAAATTCTGGATCTGGTCGGCGCCTTTGAAGGAAAAGACTTCGCTCTGCTCGAAGAGCTTGTCAAAGCGCATGCGGAAGCCGTTGAACTGGAGCAGGGTGTCCTTGGGAATGAAAATGACAACGGCCTCGGCATCCTTGAAATAGTTGGGGTTGGAGAGGTCGTCCTTCGAGTAGATCAGAATCAGGACCGCGCCGCGCACACCGATGTCCTGGACCGAGGCCAGGGTGTCGCCGAGAATTTTCAACAGGTCCTTGCCGAAAGCGTCCATGGCGTCGCCCAGCCGGCCGGACTCGTCATCCGGGAAATAAGTCAGGGTGATGTTGACCCGGGCGGTG
>CAIUDS010000136.1 GCA_903897985.1 uncultured delta proteobacterium | reverse complement strand
GAAATATGTGTTCATGGCCACCAGCGCCAATTTCGGCAACATGTTCTCCATGGCCGGCGCTTCCCTGTTCCTGACTTTCCTGCCTCTGCTCCCCAAGCAGATCCTGCTCACCAATTTGCTCACCGACTTCCCGGAGATGACCATCTCGACCGACCATGTGGACCGCGAGTTGGTGGACCGGCCGCGGAGATGGGACATCGGATTCATCCGCAAGTTCATGCTCATGTTCGGGGCGCTCAGTTCGGTCTTTGACTTTCTCACCTTCGGCGCGCTCCTCTACCTGCTCAAGGCCAATGTCGCCCAGTTCCGCACCGGCTGGTTCATCGAGTCGGTGATCTCCGCCTCGGTAATCGTGCTGATCATCCGCAGCCGGCGTCCCTTTTTCCGCAGCCGGCCCGGGATTTACATGATTTCCGCAACCCTCGCCGTGGTCGCGGCTACGGCCATCCTGCCCTACACCCCGCTGGCCCGGGCCTTTGGCTTCCAGCCGCTTCCTTTCATTTTCCTGCTCATGGTCGCCGCCATCGTCTCGCTTTACATCCTGAGCGCCGAACTTGCCAAAAAAATCTTCTATCACTACACCAAATTCTAGGGACGGCAGCCACTCTTGCTTGCCCTCTGTAGTCCCGCCTTAAAGCGGGACGGAGGAGGGTCTGCTTCCAATTAAATCCGCCGATTGTCCCTGGTTTGTCGGCAGGCCGGCTTTCTGGTAGAATTCACGGGAATTTGAGTTATTATAAGGAATCGCGCCTTGCTTCGACAAGCTCAGCACAGGAAAGGCGCTCGCGCATTAAGGTGCGCAGGCAAGAGTGCCCGCGCCACGAATAACGGAGGGAATAGATGGCGAAGAAGATCAAGGTAAGCCGGAAGAAAATCAAAAGACCGGATGAATTTTTAACCTTCACCGACCAGGTGATCAAATATCTTAACGAGCACAAAAACCTCTCTTTGGGCGTGCTCGGCGGGCTGGTGGCCGCGCTGGTTATTACCAATGTGATCACCTACACCCTCAAGACGCGCAAGGCCAACGCCGACAAGCTGCTGGTCGAGGCCTTTGCCATCCTGAGCACCCCCCTGTCCAATGAATTGAGCTCGAACCCGGTTCTTAAAGGCTCCAAAAGCTATGCCTCCGGCGACGAGCGCTCCGACGAGGCTATCAAGAAGCTGAGCGAGGTGATCAAGCAATTCGGCAACCGCGAGGCTGGCATGGAGGCCAAATTTCACCTGGCGGAAGCCTATTTGAACAAGGGCGATTATGCCCATGCCCTTTCGTCCTATCAGGATTTCCTGAAAGAGCTTGCCGGCAAACCCACGGGAAAATTCCTCGAATACCCGGCTTACCTGGGAATGGCCAAGGCCTATTACCAGACTAATGACAATAAAAACGCGGAACTATATTTCCAGAAGGTCCTGGACTCCAAGCAAGACGCCTATTCGGCCGAGGCCAACCTGGGCCAGGCCCGGATCCTGATCAAGGACGGGCAGGTGGACCAGGCCCGGGAAATACTCGACAACCTGATCAAGACCTATCCGGGATCCATTTACGACCAGTTGGCGCAGATTGAATTAGGCAACCTCGCCGGGACCAATGCCAAGGCCGCCAAGACCAAGACCGATACCTCCGGAGTCAAGCCGGACGCGACCGGGGTTAAACCCGAATCCTTCGGGATCAAGACCAATGAACCCGGGGACAAGTCCGCCAAATGAATAAACTTCTCCCGATAATTTTCTGTCTGCTCTGCGCGGTTAATTCGGCCCAGGCCAAGAATTTCCGCGTCTTGATTGACCCCGCGGCCCCGGTCCGGAGCAAGTATCATCTCCGGGAAATGGGCGGGATCGCGGCCGGAGAAAATTTTGTCATCGCCCTTACCAGCCGGGGCTGGATTTTAAAGGCCGATCCGCAGGGCAGGGCGCTCTGGCGGGTTGCGGCTGGGTGTAAGGTTGTAACCGGTCCTACCATAAATAATAACAGTCTGTATTACGCCTGCGCCGAGGGCCGTTGATTTCGCGGAGCCTGGAGGACGGCAAGGAAAATTGGAGGTTCAAATACCCGGACGCCATGGCGTCGCGTCCCGGGTTCAGCCCGGACCGGTTGGTGTTTCAGACCGGGAGCGGGGTCGTTTTTTGTCTCGATCAGGCCGATGGCAGCCCGAAATGGATTTCCAAGCAGGCCGGAAGACATGAACTGTCCATGCTTGGCGCGGGCCGGCCTCTGATTATCGGAGACAAGGTGTATCTGGGCATGCTGGACGGGTTTATGGTTGCGCTTAAGCTGGATGATGGCGGCCTGGTCTGGAAAAAAGAAGTGTTCACACGGCCGATCACTTCGGATATAGATTATCAGCCGCTGGCGGACGAGGAAACCATCTATGCGGGGTCGCTGGAGGGCGTCTGCGCGCTTAGCCGGGTGAGCGGCAAGGTTTTCTGGTGCGTGAAGCAGGACCTGGCCGGCGATTATGCCCTGGATCCGGAAAGCGTCTATGCGCTGACCAAAGACAAACAACTCCTGGTCATTGACAAGATTACCGGGGTAGTGGATCAGAAACTGCCGCTCAAAAAATCCCTGCTCGAAAAATGGGATCCGGATAAATTGCTGTGGATGTCCAAAGATGAGCAGCGACTGACTTTGGTTTTGGCCGGAAGCGTCTGGGAATGGAAAGCGGACGCCGAGGCGCCGAAGAGAGTTATCCTGTACCCGGACCGGACCATGCGCGCGGCCGAGCTCCAGGGGGATAGGTTATACCTGATCACCTCGAAAGGATACCTGGTTTCGAGGGAACTCAAATAGACTTAATATTATATAACCTGAAAACCCCGCCTCAGCGACAACTTTGCTTAAGATTAGTTATGTTAACTTTGCGAGAATGGCCTAAAAGGTCATTTTGACAATGAGCCAGGGAAACCCCATTGCAAATTCAGCCTTCAATTTCAATGGCTTGCAAAGCTCAACGATCATATCCCGGGTTTTTGAAACCGGGAATTGAACGAGATGTTCCGGGTGCTCGCCCATCCTTTTTACATTTTTGAGGAAAACCAGATTGGAGAGCTGGTACCAGGGATATGCCGGAACTGAAAAGATCAAGGCCTTTCTCGAAACCCTGATCCCTTCTCGCAACGCTGTTTCCCATTCGGCGACATGCTCGAACACCTCCAGCGAAAGCGCCAGGTCAAAGCTCTTGTCCGGGAACGGCAAGCATCTCGCGTCCAGCATTACCAAATCCCGGGTCAGGATTTGCGCGGCAGTAGCCAGACTGCGGGACTGGAGGTCTGCCCCGAAATATTCGACTCCTGGGATATTTTTGCGGATCAGATATCCGGCCAAGCCGTCCCCGCATCCGATTTCAATTATTTGCCGAGGATTGGCCGCGCGAGTCATTTCGATCAGTTTATTAAAAAAGCCTTTAATTAAGATAGGTTTCAGCGGATTCCTTGAGTAATACTTAACCTTTGCGTCATGGCTGACCAAGGCTTTTAACTCGGCTGGCAGGCTCAAGTCCAGCATTTATGCCGTGATCCTCCTTTTAATAATTTCATAGACCAGGCCAGGCCGGGACAGGATCGGCCAATATCGGGCAAAGAACCTGACCGGATGCCTTAAAAGCAGGCTCAAATTATATTTCCAAAACCATCTGTGGCGGAGCCGGTGCAGTTCCTGATAGGTCCACTCCGAGGTGCTGAACCGGCCCTCAAAATAATCAATCCGGTCAAAGCGGTAACTCTTGTCAATATATCCTTTTTCGCGGCAAATTTCGTATAGCTCGGTTCCGGGCAGCGGGTTGGCGATAAAACAACTGATTCGGTCCAAGTCCAGCTTGCGGGAAAAATCAAGTGTATTCTGAATCTGCGCCTTGGTCTCGCCCGGAAACCCGATAATGAAGAAGCCATAGCTGCCCATGCCCTTCTGACGGATGAGCCGGGCGGCCCGCTCCACCTGGCCGAGATCGGTGGGTTTGTGAATGATGTCCTTCAGCACCCCCGGATCCCCGCTCTCAACCGCCAAAGTCAGCTCGTAACACCCGCTCTGCTTCATCAAGTCCAGCATCTCCTCGTCCAGGTTCGCCACATGGATGCCATTGGGCGTGTTCCAACTCACATTGAACTTGCGCTCGATCATGCCCCGGAAGAGTTCCTTGGCCCGGCCCGGGTTCGCGCTCAGGTTGTCGTCGAAAAATTTGAACTCCCGGATGCCGTATTTCCCCACCAGTTCGTCCATTTCCGTGAGCACATTAGCGGCCGAGCGCGTCCGGTATTTGTTGCCCCAGAAATTGGTGGACGAGCAAAAGGCGCAGCGATAAGGACAGCCGCGCGAGGTGATCAGGTTCATGAACGGCCTCTGCTTATAAACAATGCCCATGGGCAGGCTGATCCGATGATATTTTTCTCGCGGGAACAAATCGCGCGCCGGAAATGGAATCTGGTCCAGCTCCGGAAAAGGAGCCCGCAGGCCGCTCTCGCGATATCGTCCGTCCTCTGCCCAGGCCAGGCCGGGAACCGTTTCCGGGCTTTGACCCTTTCCGAGCGCCTCGATCAAATCCCGGAGCGCAAACTCGCCCTCGCCCCGGACAATGAAATCAATGGGCGAGCGCGCCGTCGGTCCGCTTTCATTATTTCCAGACAGGATTTGTTCGCTCAAAAAAGTGGGATGGCTCCCGCCCACCATGGTCACGATCTCCGGGCTGACCTTCTTCGCCCTGCGCGCGACCTCGAGCGTGTTCTGGAACTGGCTCGAGAAGATACAGGAGATGCCCACCAGGTCGGGCTTGGCCTCGACAATTCTTTGCTCGATCTCGTCAAACCCGAGGCCGTATCTTAAATAACCGGCCCCTGCCCTTTCCTCATGACCGTGTCCTTCCACGGCCGCGTCCAAGACCCGGACCTCGCAAACCTGTCTCAAAACCCCGGCCAGGTATGCGATCCCGAGCGGCAAATGGCTCTGCTTCATGCTCTGGGGCGAAAAGGTCACCGGCGGATAGATCAGGAGAACCCGCTCGATTTTCTTTCCCGAGCGTTTCTTTTCCAAACTCATCGCCCCATATTCTACCACACAACCGGTAATTATGAATTATGAAATAAATGCTCATTTCCGGTCGTGGATAGCTTCGAGGAATCCGATCATGCCGGTTTTGATTTCAGCCGCGTTGGCTTCGTCCGTGTCCAGGTGCATATTTAACTTGAACTCGGGGCTGATCCTCACCAACACATCGCCGAAAATCAGGGCACGCTGTCCTTCCACCCGGATCCGGACCAGGTCCTTGTCCCGCAGGCCGAAGAAGAGGGCGTCTTCCGGGGCCAGGTGAATATGCCGGAGCGAACAGATCACGCCTTTGGACAAGCTGACTTTTCCCGCGGATCCCTCCAGGGTTATGCCCGGGGTGCGCTCCAGTTGTCCCGAGGGTCTTACCGGCGCGTCAATGCCCAGCTTGAAACCCTCGGTGATGGATATTTCCACCTGGCTCTCCGCGCGCGCCGGGCCCAGGATTCTCACCCGCGCCACCGCGGCCTTGGGTCCGATCAGGTCCACGACTTCCTGACAGGCAAATTGCCCGGGCTGGGACAGCTCCCCGCGGGAGGTCAGCTCAGGGCTCGTTCCAAACAGCTGTTCCACATCCGCCTGGCTCAGATGCACATGATGCGCGGAAACCTCGATCGGGATCGGCCGCTCCTCCCAGTGCCTGATGGAATCCGCCAGGTTCTGGAAGCCCAGGGTCCGGATGGTCTCGCGCGCGATCATGCGCTCCTCGTCCGTGGGCACGATCAAGACCTTGACCGCGGAGGCCTCGTCCGAGATTTTCTTGACCCCTCCCCGTTCCGGCGTCCCGGTTTTGTTCTGGACCTCGTCCAGGGAAATCCCCATGTAGCCCAGACCCTGGCAGATCCGGGCCCGGACCCCGGCGCTCCCCTCGCCGATGCCGCCGGTGAAGATGAGCGTGTCCAGCCTGGACATCACCGCGCCGTAGGCCCCGATATATTTTTTCACCCGGTAACAAAACAATTGGATCGCGAGCAAAACCCGGCGGTCGCCTTTTTCCGCGGCCGCCTCGATCTCGCGGAGATCGTTGGAGATGCCCGAGATTCCCTTCAGCCCGCTTTGGCGGTTGAGCAAGTCATCCATCGCGTCCAGGGAAAGACCCTGGTTCCTCTGCAAATACAGGATGACCGAGGGGTCCAGATCCCCGCAGCGGGTTCCCATGACCAAGCCCTCGGTGGGGGTAAATCCCATGCTGGTATCAACCGAGCGGCCATGATCAATCGCGCAGATGGAGGCCCCGTTGCCGAGATGGCAGGTGACCATCTTCATATCGGAAAAGGGTTTTTTCAGGAATTCCGCGGCCTTGAGCGCGACATAATTATGAGAAGGCCCGTGAAAACCGTAGCGCCGGATTCCGTGGTCCTGGTAGTATTCAAAGGGCAGGCCGTAGAGATGCGCCTGGGGCGGCATCTTGCTGTGGAACGCGGTGTCAAAAACCGCCACCGGGCGCGCCTCGGGCAAGAGCCGCAGGCCCTCTTTGATCCCCATCCGGTTGACCGGATTGTGGAGCGGCGCCAGCTGGTCCAGCTTTGCCATTTCCTCCAGGATCTTCCCGGTCACCACCACCGGCTGGATATATTTGTCGCCGCCATGCACGACCCGGTGCCCCACCGCGCTGATTTCCGAGAGCGACTTACCCCGTGCTCCTTATCGCAGAGCGCCTGCACCATGGCCTCGAAGGCCTGCCGGTGGTCCCCATTTTCCAGCGCAAACCGGAACTCGCCCCCGGGCGAAAAATATCGGTGAAGGCATCCGGGTTCGCCGATCCGTTCCACCAAGCCGCGCGCATTTTTCTCCGGATGCGCGGTGGCGAAAAAATTATATTTGAGGGAGGAGCTGCCGCAGTTGATGACCAGCACAGTTTCATGGGCTTGGTGGTTTCCAGGCTCAGACCGTAGGGGTCCGGATGCTTGCGCCACGCCCCCTCCAGCCGCGTCCGCGCCTCTCCATTTTGTTCCCGGTTCCGGAGCCGGTCGCTGATGGTCTTCGCGATCAGACGGACCGCAGAAGGATTGGTAACCAGGTGTTCGGCAAAAGTTTCCTGCGGGATCAGCAGCACCCGGCAGCTTTCTTCCGCGACCACATTCGCGCTGGTCGGCTCCCCGGTCATGAGCGACATCTCCCCGAAAAAATCGCCCCGGTTGATCCCGCCCAGCCGTTTCTTGCCTGTTTCCGGGTCGTCCACCACGGCCTCGGCCCGCCCCTCGAGCACGATCCCGAGAAACCTTCCCGGCTGGCCGAACTCGATGATCACTTCTCCGGGAGCATAACGCTCCGCGCGCGACTCCGCGATCAAGCGGGAAAGTTTTTCGCGCGAAAATTCCTGGAACAGCGGCAATCCTTTCAGAAAATCTTCCATCGAGACGCCTCCTCAGTTGAAAGGTGAATTTAGATCAAAGAATTAAGCGCTTCACCAATAGTCTTTGAGCAGTTCCGAGAAATGCAGCTTCAGCCATCCGCCCAGGGTGGTGGGTTGATGCCAGAACTGCGCCTGCGCGAGCGTGATTTCCTGACAGTCCGGCAAGTCCTTCTTCTTGAACCAGTCCAGCAAATTTTCCGCGACCTTCTCGGAATGCATCACCACTATGTCTTCGCTGTTCAAATATTTCCCGCGCGGGTCCAGGTTGTAAGAGCCCACGATGGTGATGTCGTCATCAAACACCGCGCATTTGGCGTGGAGCGATCCCTTGTTCTTGACGATCCCCTGCCACTCATAGACCTTGGCCCCGGCCTCGATCAAGGGCAGGTAGAAAGAGCGGGTGTAGGGTTGCATCTCGAACACATCATTGGTATAAGCGTTGTTGGTGATGAGCACCACCTCGACCCCCCTTTTCCGCGCCGCGAGCAGGGCCTCGAGCATGTCCGCATCCGGAACGAAATAGGCGATCTCCATGATGATCCGCTTGCGCGCGGCGCGGAAAAGATAAAGGTAGGTCTGGTAGATATAGTCTTCTTCAAACCGCGGCTGGCTGCAGATCAGCCGCACAGTCACATTCTCGTCGTCGAACTTGTCAAGATTGATCTCGGCCCGGGGCTGGGCCGGCTTGCCCTCTGGAACAGGCGCCGGGTGATGTTTCTCCCGCTGTGTTTTCCACCAGCGCGGGTTGATCAGTTCCGGCTTTTCCATCATCTTCTTCTCGAAATATCCCACATCCTCGTCCACCGCCCGGCTCATGTCCGCGGCAACCGGACCCGCCACCAGCACATCCTGGTCCCGCCACATGTTGTTGGGCTTGTTCTGGTAAAGCGCATACGCCGCGGCGATATTGGTGCCGCCGGTGATTCCGTACCAGTCGTCCACCACCAGATATTTTTCATGGTAGCGCCGGTTGAACTCGTCGGGAT
>CAIUDS010000135.1 GCA_903897985.1 uncultured delta proteobacterium | reverse complement strand
CTGCACCACCAACTGCATCGCGCCGGTGGCCAAGGTAGTGGACGCGAACTTCAAGCTCAAGCGCGGCATGATGACCACCATCCATTCCTATACCAACGACCAGCGCATCCTCGACCTGCCCCACAAGGACCTGCGCCGGGCGCGCGCCGCGGCCCTGAGCATGATCCCGACCTCGACCGGCGCGGCCAAGGCGGTCGGCGAAGTGTTGCCGCACCTGAAAGGCAAACTAAACGGACTCTCGATCCGGGTCCCGACCCCGAATGTGTCGCTGGTGGACCTGGTGGCGGAGCTGGAAAAGGAAGTCACGGTGGAATCGCTGAACGCCGCGCTGAAGAAGGCGGCGGAGGGCGAGTTGAAGGGGATCCTGAACTACACGGAGGAAGAGCTGGTGAGCATAGATTTCTGCCACACCTCCTGGTCGGCCACGGTTGACGCCAAGAGCACCTATGTGATTGACAAAACGCTGGTGAAAGTGATCGCCTGGTATGACAACGAGTGGGGATATTCGAACCGGCTGGTTGACCTGTGCAAGATCCTGATCTAATTTAGATAATGACGGGTAATCCAAGTTGGTTCCCGCGGGATGACCGCAAACGGCAAAGGCAGCACAGCTAACCAAGGAGGTCTGGCAGATGGCGCTGGAAAAAGAGTTGAAATATTTTGAGTCTATCAAGTCGGAATTACTCAAGCAGCATAAGGATAAATTTGCCTTAATCAAGGATGAGACCCTGGTTGGAACTTTTACCAAAATGGAGGAGGCGTATGAGGAAGGGGTGAAAAGGTATGGTACCGAGCCCTTTCTAATCAAAATGGTGATTGAAGAGGAACCCGTGGAATCAATCCCATCTCTTATGAGCGGAGCGATTAATGCCCATACATAATCTTTTTTACCTGGTAAAGGGACAGATCAATCCGCATGGGCTTAGGAATATAGGTCCGCGGGTTAGAGTTGAAATCCAAATTCCCCCGATTTTGGCAGAATATTTCACTCAACGAGGCCAGCCGGTTCCAGAACCGGTTTCTGGAGATGCATTATTTGATACCGGCGCTTCGATCAGCGCAGTGGATAATTCGGCGATCACTAACCTTGGTATAAATCCTATGGGCGTGACACAGGTTCATACCCCCGGGGGAACTGTTCAGCAAAACCTATATCCGCTGAGATTTTTCTTCCCTACCCTAAGCAATTTAACGATTGATTTTAATGCAGTTATTGGAAGCGAGCTGCGATCACAAGGAATTATTGCATTAGTTGGCAGGGATGTTTTATCGAGGTGTATGCTGGTTTACAACGGCTTGGTGGGAATATGCACAATAAGTTTTTAGGTATCCTTAACCAGCATCAAAAATGATCGGTGAAGAGAAAATAAATGGATTAAGATAATTCTCGGGAGGGCTGACCGTGGCGCTAAAGACAATCCGGGATTTCGAGTTGGAGGGGAAACGGGTGTTCCTCCGGGTGGACTTCAATGTCCCGCAGGACAAGCAGACCGGCGCGATCAGCGACGACACCCGGATCCAGGCCGCGCTCCCCACCATTAACTTCGCGCTCGAGAAGAAGGCGCGGCTGATCCTGGCCAGCCATCTGGGGAGGCCCAAGGGCAAGGTGGACCCGACCTTTACTTTGATGCCGGTGGCCGAGCGGCTGAGCGAGTTGATCGAGAAGGATGTCATCTTCCCGGACGACTGCGTGGGCGACGGCGTGAAGAAGATCGTGCGGGAGATGGAGCCGGGCTCGGTGGTGCTGCTGGAGAATTTGCGGTTCCACCCCGAGGAGGAAGCCAATGATCCGGCCTTTTCGGAAAAGCTCGCCGGCCTGTGCGACATATATATAAATGACGCGTTCGGGACCGCGCACCGGGCGCATTCGAGCACCGCGGGCATAGCGGCCTATGTCCCGGACAAGGGCGTGGGACTCCTGATGGAAAAGGAAATCGAGTACCTGGGAAAATTGCTGGAAAGCCCGGAGCGGCCGTTCGTGACCATTTTGGGCGGGGCCAAGGTCTCCGACAAGATCGGCGTGATCCAGAACCTGATCGGCAAGGTTGACGAAATCCTGATCTGCGGCGCCATGGCCTACGCCTTTTTGCTCGGGCGCGGACTCGCGGTGGGCACGAGCCTGGTGGAGGAAGACAAAGCCAAGACCGCGGCGGAAATTCTGTCGCGGGCGGAAAGCCGGGGCGTGAAAATATTATTGCCGGTGGACCATGTGGTGGCCAAGGCGGTCGAGCCGAACGCCGAGACCAAAATTGTCAGTTCGGAGAAAATGCCGTTTGACCTGATGGGTCTGGACATCGGCCCCAAGACCATCGAGTTGTACAAGAAAGAGATCGGCAAGGCCAAGACCATTTTCTGGAACGGCCCCGCGGGCGTGTTCGAGACTCCGCCCTTTGACCAAGGAACCATGGAGCTGGCAAAAGCCGTGGCCGGATCCGGCGCCATGACTGTGATCGGCGGCGGCGACTCGGTGTCCGCCGTGAACAAGGCCGGGGTCGCGGACAAGATCACCCATATCTCCACCGGCGGCGGCGCCTCGCTCGAATTCCTCGAAGGGATCAAGCTGCCCGGGATCGCGGCGCTGGAAAGTTAAGGGATCGCGACTCAAGTCGCTCGCACGAAGGGGTCAAGGGCTGCGTCCCGCTGAAGCGGGATCGCGCTTGACTTGTCCTGCGAAGCCTTGGCGGAGCGGGAAGGCGCTCGCACATTCAGGAATGGGAGGAGACCGATGCGCAAGCCATTTATCGCCGGGAACTGGAAACTGAACCTTTTGACCGCGCCCGCGGTTAAGCTGGCAACCGATCTCAAAAACCAGCTCAAAGGCATCGAGAAAATCGAGATCGCAGTGGCGCCGGTTTATACCGTGCTCGCCGCGGTAGGCAAGGTTCTAGCGGGGTCCAACATCGGCTTGGCGGCACAGGATGTTTATTGGGAGGACTCGGGCGCGTTCACCGGCGAAGTCGGGCCGGCCATGCTCAAGGACGCCGGCTGCAAGTATGCGATCATCGGCCATTCGGAGCGGCGGCAGTTTTTCTCCGAGACCGACGAGAGCGTGAACAAGAAAGTGAAGGCGGCGCTCAAAGCGGGCCTCGTTCCGATTTGCTGCGTGGGCGAGCTGTTGGCCGAACGGGAGGCCGGGAAGACTTTGTCGGTGATTGAGCGGCAGGTGAAGGGAGCGCTGGCCGGCATCTCGAAGGCCGAAGTTCCGTCGCTGGTGATCGCCTATGAGCCGGTCTGGGCGATCGGCACGGGCAAGGTGGCCACGCCGGACCAGGCCCAGGAAGTCCATGCCTTTATCCGGAATTTATTGGCCGGGCTTTATGGAAAGGACCTGGCCGAGTCAGTCCGCATCCAATACGGCGGCTCGGTGAAGCCGGACAATATCGCGGTGCTGATGAAACAGCCGGACATAGACGGGGCGCTGGTGGGCGGCGCCAGCTTGAAGGCGGAGAGCTTTGCGGGCATAATTAAAGCTATCGAGTAAGCATGAATTCTGAAGACACATCCCCGCCCGCCCTGGATCGGAATACCTGGCTGATGTTTGCGGGATCTTGCTTGATTATGCTGGCCGGCCTGCTGATTTTTACCCCGTATCAGTTCCTGGATGGAGATGATGCCATGCAGGCGATCTGGGCGCTGGCCAAGAATACCGGCCTGGATCCAAGCCGGCTCCCGCTCCACGGTTATCAGACGCGGTCGGGAACCTTCGCCCTGATTTATCTCTCTTCTTTCCTGCTCAAATCCCCGCGCGTGGCATACGCAATCTTATGCGCGATTTCCTCGGCGCTCGTCCTCGCAACCCTGCCCATCTATCTCGCCCTGATTCTCAAGGTCAAGCCCCGGCCGGTCCACTGGTTCCTGATTCTTTGCGTCACGCCCGAACTCGTCTATGCCGGCCTTTATCCCAACGCCGCAATTATCGGATACGCTTTGGGATTTCTGGCGCTCATGCTTAGCGCGCTTGGGATCCGGACCGGCAAAAAACCGTTTTATTTCCTGATTTCCGGGGTCCTGTTCGGCGCGGCCATCGCCTGCTGCATGAGTTCCGCCTATCTGGCCCTGGCCTTCCCGCTGCAACACCTCTGGCTCGAAAAAAGGTTGGGCCTTAAACAAACGGCAATGAGCTTCGGGCTCGAGGTTCTGTCCGCATTAATAGTTTATGCTCTGATGCTGGCGTCCATGGGACTGACAATCCTGGCCCCGTTCTCGGAGTTTCAGCAGACCACCGAAGGCTACGCGGGAGGTTACGACTATCGCTATTCCATCGTGGTTCTGCTGGGCGCGTTCCCCTGGCCGGCTTTGGCCGTGACCGGCCTGGGAGTGCCCGCCCTGATCTGGCGGCGCCGGGTCCTGCCCCTGGCCATAGCCGTGCTGGCGGCGGCAACCTGCCTGGTCCTGGGCGGATATTTGATCAAATCTTTTCAGCATTTTCTCGCCATCTATCTGATCGCCGCCTTTCCCACAATCCTGT
>CAIUDS010000134.1 GCA_903897985.1 uncultured delta proteobacterium | reverse complement strand
GAAAAGCAGGGCGAAAAATATCGGCTTGGTCCCGTTCAGCGTTTTGCCCGCCAACGGCCTGCTGGAACTCAAGGCGGGAGGATTTGCGCGCTATCAGATTCCGGTTCCCCAAGACGCCAGCCGGATTCAATTTTTCATTTGCGGCAAGGGCGCGTATGAAATTCTGATTGACGGGAAAAAAATAGACTCGGCCAAAGACCCGTCCAGTTCGGAGGGGCTCGACCTTTACGAGCTGAATCAAAAGAGCCTGTGGGCGAGCGGCAATTTAAACCTGACCGTGAAGCCGGCGGCCGAAAGCTCCTCCTATCAATTGAATTTTCTTCGGCTTTATTTTGTCGAATAACCGCTTGGGCGGGGTCGGTTCAGGAAAGCGGCAATTGTTCAATCAACTCCAACACCTGGCGGGCGGTGTTTTCCCACCGGAATTTGGCGGCTTGCTTCAGGCCTTTTTCTCTGAGACTTTGAGCCAGGTCCGCTGAATTTAGAATCCGCCAGATCGCATCGGCCAAATCCGATTCCTTTTCCGGATTGACCAAGAGCCCCGCTTCCCCGACTACCTCGGGCAGGCTCGAGCGCTGGGAAGTAACCACCGGCGCTCCGCAGGACATGGCTTCCAGAACCGGCAGTCCAAAGCCCTCTTTTAGAGAAGGGAAGACAAATGCATCCGCCCCGCGGTATAGAGCGGGAAGGTCCTGGTCGGAGATATAGCCGGGAAAGATAATGTCCTGGGGAGCTATTTGGGCGATGCTCTGGAGGGGTGGATAAAACACGGGATCCGCGCCGCCGCTGCCGGCCAATACCAAGAGGTGCGGAATTTGATGTTCATTTTTAAGCAGGTCAAAAGCGCGGATCAGGGCGGGCAGGTTTTTTCGGTAATCGCGCGCCCCCACAAAAAACAAATAGGGCTTGCCCTCCGGGATGAACTTGGCCCGGATTTCATGGTCCGCGAGAGTTGCATGGTCATTGAAGATTTTATGGTCCACGCCGTTATAGATGGCGGTGATTTTTTCCGGAGCAAGACCAAAAATGGAGACGGCATCTTTACGAGAGGATTGGGAGACGGTAATGAAATGGATCCCGATTTTCTTGATGCTGAGCTTTCGGTAGCGGGAGAGAATACGGTCCATGAGATTATGGCAATAGAATTCGGGATGCTCAAAGGGCTCGGTGTCGTGAATGGTGATCAAGGTGGGACAAGCGGGCAGAAACCAGAAATTATTGGCTAGGAAATACATAAGTTGAATTTGATCGTTCTTGGCCGCGGAGCGAAGGATGAGATGGGAGCGAAGGCCGAGGAATCCGGGAAGCACCTTGATCCGCACCCGTCCGGATTCCGGGAAAATTTGCTTGAGCGCGGGGTCGTGGGTATATAGAAACCATTCGATCCGGGAGGGCAGGGCAATGAGCTCATGGAGCATGCTTCGGGAATATCTGCCAAAGCCGCGAAAGTCAAGGGTGGCGACCCGCGCATCCAAGCCGACTCTTAAACTAGGTTTGGGCATCGGCGATGACCCCGGAGGCAAGTTTGGCGTCCCAGTTTTTTCAAAACCCATAGCTTAAAAAGCTTATCACATTTAATTGGTCTCATCAATAAAAAGGCTCCTCTCTAAGATTTGTGGGTGATCTTTGACAAATCGGCAATAAAAAGCACAGTCTTTCCGGGCAGTTAGCTCGACCAAGAGGCTGCCCGAAACGAGGTGACTGTGCTGATCGAGAGTTTGGTGTTGGAAACATTGGAGGTCAAGGACCATCGGGTGGAATGGGTGGAGCGGGTTGAAGGCAATCCCGGGAAGCTGGCGGTGGGACTGGATCGGAGGCGGAACCGGAAGGTGGTCTGCTCGGGTTGCGGCTGGCGCGTATGGGTTTACGACCGATTGCCGGTAAGGAAATCCGGGCGGTCGGTTGCGACATGTGGGACCCGTATGTGGAGGTAATCAAGCGGAGGCTGCCGCACGCGCTTCTGGTGTTCGACAAGTTCCATCTCATCCGGCATCTGCTCGCGGCG
>CAIUDS010000133.1 GCA_903897985.1 uncultured delta proteobacterium | reverse complement strand
CGGCCGGCTGATCTTGCCGGAAAAACAAGCTGGTCTGATGAAGTCTTCCAGCTTTTTATTACCAACCTTGGCTTTTTTGGACTGTTGGACCAGTTAGAGCGGGCCATAGAGATCAGACAGCCCGCCGGGGAAGACCCGGTCAGGATCTATCTGCGATTTTTACGTGAGTTTGAAGAAAATCCTGGCACAGCTTATAAGGATGTTAGCCTTACCGCCAAGAAACTGGACCAGAAAACCTGCACGCCGACCCTCCAGCGGGAATTTTGCCGGGTGATGGCCGTAATTGCCAGGACTTATTTGGAATCGGTAAAGAAGAGCGTTGATGAAGTTAGATTCGCGACCGGCCGGCTGACCTGTGAAGATAAAGTCCTGTTGAGCCCGCGCGCGAGCCAGCCGGAAATAAGGCAAGCTCTCGAACGGTTGAGGGGTTCCATTTTTCGGAGCTTCGGCAGCTATTTTTCTGATGCCGCTTATTTATACGCGAAGATCGACATTCCTCCGCTGGACTACGGGCTGGACAAAATAGCGCGCATGGCTATGATCACCGTAACTCGCGAGTCACAGGCGCTGGATATCTACCTGATGACCCCCGATGACGGGAGGACGATCAAGATTAGCCATCCTTTTCAAAAAGGGCAAAAAATAACGGCGGTCGCGAATCAGGCGGTCTTTGACGGCGTGAGCAGAGAAGAACAGGGAATGGTGGCGGTGCTTTGGGAATATTTAGCTGGTTATGCTCTGGCGACCGCTTTGTCCTCCGAGTTAGAGAAAAGGGGTGCTTGGGTTGGCGGGCCTAACGCGGTGGACAATAATCTTAAAGCGGTTTCTGCCGCCGTTCGCCAGGCCGGCCTGGACTTAGGTCAGGCAGAGAGCCGAGCCAGCTTTGAGAAACTGGCCGCCGCTTTTGACGGGGACGAGTTTTTTTTGACCAGCAAGATCGCTTTGAATAATCGGCTGGTGATCCTCAGGAGAACATTGGAATTAGGTTATACGCCCGATCCTGGTGAATACCTCTTGGGCCGGGATGATCTGTTGGTCCGCCTGATCAGAAAAGTGACCAGGCGGGAGGCTGAGCCCTTAACCATGGACTTGGAAACCC
Source organism: uncultured delta proteobacterium (assembly GCA_903897985.1). Lineage (GTDB taxonomy): Bacteria > RBG-13-61-14 > RBG-13-61-14 > RBG-13-61-14 > DRUE01 > CAIYYW01. The sequence continues at coordinate 801 of CAIUDS010000133.1, read as the reverse complement.
AAACAGGAGAAACGGTTGCTCTTTCTTTAAACGGCCTGGAAACGCTGACGATCCCCGGCGTGGCGGACGAAGAGAGTCCGGTGCTTCGCGAATATTTGCTGGAATTGGCGCTGACGTCCCTGGTGGACGCCAATGACAGGGCGGACGGGAAAACGGGACCGCCGAAAAGAGCCTGCTCCAGTTATATGATTGGCAGAAGACCGGAGGATGAATCGGAGCCGGATGATGATTTTGTTAGAGTCAGCTCGGCCCGTCTCCTGTCTATTTACAGAAAGGCTTTTCGGGCACACCTTCATTCTCAAGGCCTGATCCGGGGGGCCAATTGGTTTACCCTGAAAGGTAATCTATATTTTCCGCTGAAAGATCAAAGTCCTGAAGCGAAACGGGAAGCCTATAGAAAGACCAAGGGGACAAGCAGCCTCTATTTGCCGCTTGAGCCGATGGGAACCGTCACGCGCCTGCGGGTCGCAGAAAAAACAGTGAAGGGGAAAAAGATCCTCGCCCCCTGGGAAAGGAGCGCCGCGCGTGAAGAACAAAAAAGAATTCTTGACGATACTCAAGCCCTGCCGAATTACGCCGGCATCTTTGTTGTTACCACTTTTTCTGCCGGCCGACCGAACCTGCGGCTGCTCTATTTGTCGGAAAAACAAAACGATGACCTGGAAATGGCCAAGTGGAAGGCCCTGGCGAGCGAAGTCAGCGCCGGAAAATATCGAGATCCAAAATCACTGTTCAAAGGCGTCAGGAGAACCCCGCCGATCCAAAGAATAATAGATGGTCTGGCAAGCAGACTAAGGATCG
>CAIUDS010000132.1 GCA_903897985.1 uncultured delta proteobacterium | reverse complement strand
GGCCGCGAGCGGGAAAGTCGGCGGCGGGACCGGGTCCGGCGCCGGATCAATATTGAACAGCTTGGTCTGGGAGGCCACGCCCGAGCATCCATCCTTGACCACCAATTGGAAGGAATTGGGCCCGGCCGTGCCCACCGGCAGGACCTTCGGGAAGCTGCCGATTGCGCCCGTTACCGGGTCAACATAGAGGTCAACCTGGTGGGCCGCGAGCGTGTTTCCGGGGATCACATCGTAATAAGTGATCTGTCCGCATAGCCCGGTATCAACATCCGTGGCCGTGGCCTGTCCGATCAGGTAGTCCTTTTCCACCTTCCGGCTGAGCGCGATGTCCGTGATCACCGGATTGTCGTTGACCGGGAGCACCTCCAAGGTGAAAGCGTCCAGGCACGATGCCAGATAGGGGTCGGCCGCGGTGATGGAAATATTGATTGACCCGTTGTAATTGGGGGGCGGGGTAAGCAGCACAAAATCATCCGAGGTGTCGGCGTCGCTTAAATTGACCGCATTGCTTCCGCCCGAAAATTCCACCAGCATCGCCGGGACCGCGTTGACCGTGATGGTCAAGGTGTCGCCGTCAACATCCGCGAGATGCTGCGCAAGGTTCAGCCGATATGCAGTGTCCTCGTTCACCGAGTCGTCCGAAAGGGCGGTGGAAAAATAAGGCGGGTCGTTCACCGGGAGGAAAATGACTTGCAGCGGCGCGGAAACGCAATACCACGGGTCGCAGGCCACAACCGCCCCGGTCTCGGTCCCGTTCCAGTTCAGGGGCGCGGAAATTTCCACGGTGTCTCCGTTCAAGACCGCATTGACCACGCTGAACCCGCTTACGGAAAAATTCAGCGCATCCTGGTCATAGTCCGAAAAATGCGCCGCAATGCCGGGTACCCGCGCGATCGTGTCTTCGTCCGTGGATAAAACGCTGAAAGCCGAGATAACCTCGGGCGAATGGTTGGCCAGGTATGACCCGTTGGTTCCAAAGCACTCCATCGCCCCCGCCGAGTTGATCGCGCAGGTGTTCCGATAGCCCGCATTGAGCTTCGACCAGTTCGTGGCAAGGCCGGCTTGGGTCGGGATTTGCCTGTCCAAAGTGGTCCCATCCCCGAGTTGGCCGTTATAGTTCCGGCCCCAGCACCAGAGCGTGCCGTTGGTCTTTTTCGCGCAGGTATGATAGGCCCCCGCGCTCACCAAGCCATAGCCCGAGCCGATCTTGACCGGCGCATATTTGTCCAGGCTGGTCCCATCCCCCAGTTGGCCGTAATCATTATGGCCCCAGCACCAGATGCTCTTGTCGGTTTTCTTGGCGCAGGTATGCTCCCGGCCCGCGCTGACCGCGGACCAGTTTGCGGCCTTGCCGATCTTTTTGGGCCGGGGCCAGTCAACCGTGCCGCCCGAGCCTAGCTGGCCGTAACGATTGTCACCCCAGCACCAGAGCGTGCCGTCCTTTTTCCGGCCGCAGGTATGATTGCCGCCCGCGGATACCGCGGTCCAGGTCGTGTCCTTGTTCACCCGCGCCGGAGCGGAGCGGTTGAGCAAAGTCCCGTCCCCCAACTGGCCATGAGAATTTTCGCCCCAGCACCAAAGCGCGCCGTCGGTTTTTTTTGCGCAGGAGTGCGCTCTGCCCGCCGAGATCGCGGCCCAGCCTTTGGCGACTGCCACCGCGGTCGGAATATTCTTGTTGGCCGTGGTGCCGTCCCCGAGCTGGCCGTAACGGTTATCGCCCCAGCAAAAGAGCAAACCCTTGCCCCGTTTGGCGCAGGTGTGCAAATCCCCGTTCGAGACCGCCTTCCAATCCGTGAACAGACCGATCTGCATCGGACTGTATTCATCCGCGCTGGTCCCGTCCCCCAACTGCCCAACCTCGTTCCAGCCCCAGCACCGGAGCGCGCCGTTCTTGGCGATCGCGCAGTTATGATAGCCGCCGGCCGCGACTGAAGAATAAAGACCGTTGATGACTTGAAAACTCGGCTGCCGGGCCGTGATGCCCAAACCCGCGGCATGATCGTTTTTTTTCGGGAACCCGCGGGAGATTTCGTTCTCCGAGTCTTTGCTGCAGGATAGTAATGAAAAACATAAAAATAATCCCAAAAACAGGGCAAAAAAATCCCTCTTCCATTGACTATGGAGTCCTTTCATCACTACTATCTCTATTGTAGAGTTTAAGGCCTTTCCGGGCATTTGTAAAGGTTTTGCGACGCCACGGCAGGGGCAGAATTCCCCCAACCGGGAGCGGTCGGGAAGAAATCACCGGGATCATCCGGTATTGGCGGCAGGTTCCCTTTTCTTCCGGGCAATGGTCAGGATCCCAAAGCCCAAGACATAAACCAGGGAAGCAAGGGAGCACCAAAGTCCGATCCGAAAGGAGACCGGCCGATAATAGAACCGGAGTTGATGCCGGCGCCACCAGGGAGACCGCGCCCTTGGGATTGACTTGGGTTCGGCTTTGAGTTAGCTTAGCCGCTATGAAGCTTTCGCGCTATTTCATAATCGTTTTCGGCTGCCAGATGAATGTCCGGGACGGCGCGCGGATGCAGGGAATCCTGCATGAAAAGGGCTTGGCCGCGGCCGAGAAAATGGAAGAAGCGGATCTGATCCTGGTCATGAGCTGCACGGTCCGGGAGAAGCCGGAGCGGAAAGCCTTGAGCGTGGTCGGGCGGATTTGCAAGGACAAGAAGAACAAGCCGGATTTGATCCTGGGCATGTGCGGGTGCGTGTCGCAGCAATATGGGCGGGAACTTCTGGACCGGTTCCCGAATCTTAATTTTGTGCTGGGGACCAACCAGGTGGCCATGCTCGGAGAGGTCCTGGACCAGGCGGCTTCGGGGCAGCGGATTTGCCGCACGGAATGGGTGGAGGATAACCAATCCGAAATCCGGTTCCGGATTTCGCCGGAGCAGCCGGTTTCAGGCGTGCGCCAATTCGTCACGATCATGGAGGGCTGCGACAACTACTGCGCCTATTGCGTGGTG
>CAIUDS010000131.1 GCA_903897985.1 uncultured delta proteobacterium | reverse complement strand
GATCTTCACCGGCCAGCAGGCTCAGGAGCTCGGTCTGATTGACGGTCTGGGAAACCTCGAAGACGCCATTAAAAAGGCGGGCGAATTGGGCGGGATCAAGGGCGAGCCGGAAGTGCTCTGGCCCCGGAAAAAATATTCTTTCTTTGAGGAGTTCGGCTCGGAAATGGCCGATAATATCTTGAACCATGTGCTGGCCCCGCGGGGCAACCCGATCTGGTATCTGGAGCCGGGAATCTCTATTCGTTCGCAAAGGAGTGAGCAATGACCAAGAGGCAATTGATCGAAAAGCTCGCGCAGAAAAACGAAGGGCTGAGCGCGGAGGATGCCAAGTTGGTGGTTGACACCATTTTCCAGGCCATGACCGAGGCGCTTGCCAAAGGCGACCGGATCGAGATCCGGGGCTTCGGCAGTTTTGAAATCCGCAAGCGAAAACCCCGCGCGGGAAGAAACCCCAAGACCGGCGCCGCGGTGGCGGTGTCCGAGAAAAAGGTCCCGTTCTTCAAAGTCGGAAAAGAACTGCGCGCCCTGGTCAACCAAGGCCCCGAAAAGAAAGAATAATTATGGACGCGCTCTGGGCCCCCTGGCGAATGGCCTATATTGACCGAAGCAACGATCGCAAGGATTCCGGCTGCATCTTCTGTTCCCGCATTTCCCGCCGCCGGGACTCCGAGGACCTGATCGTCTGGCGCGGCCGCCTCGTTACCGTGTTCATGAACCGGTTCCCCTATAACAACGGCCACCTGATGGTGGCGCCCAACCGCCACCTGGCCCGGTTGTCCGACCTGAATCAAAAAGAAGTCCTTGAACTCCACCGGCTAAAAGCGCTCAGCCTCGCCGCGCTCGAGCGGGCCATGCGCCCCGCCGGATATAACCTCGGACTCAACCTCGGCAAAACCGCGGGCGCCGGCGTGCTTGACCACATTCATTGGCACATTGTCCCGCGCTGGGAGGGCGACACCAATTTCATGCCCGTGATCGCCGAGACCAAGGTCATGCCCGAGCATTTGCGCTCGACCTATAAAAAGCTGCGCAAGGCCTTTATCGAGGCGGCCTCAAAATGAGATATGTCCGTTGGATAATCATCCTCCTCGTTCTGCTCTTCCTCATCCTCGAACTCGCCTACAACTTCCAGGTCAGCTCCCAGACCTTCAAGTTCGTCATCTGGGTCCCGGGGAGAACCCTCGCCACCCTGGAGATGGAAATCTGGATCGGGATGCTCGTCACCTTCGCCCTCGGCTTCGGCCTGGCCATTTTCTTTGAACTCTACTACTGGGGAAAATACGCCCTCACCATCCGCAAGCAGGACCAGGTCATCGAGGAACTCAAGAAAAAAGTGGCGGCGCTCGAGGCTCCGGCAACTCCGGAAGTTCAGCCGCCAACAGTTCAGGATCAATCATAAAACGGTTGTAAATATTTTCCCTCCAGGAGTGGAGGGTGACCGGTGAGGTAAGCATGGAAAATCAAAACTGGGAAATCTTGAGAGCGCTGACCGAAAAATCCCTGAACCTCGACACCGAAAAGTTGCCGGACAAGCGGATGCCGCTTGCAAACGCGGTCGCTCAATTCGTCCGGCCCGGCATGGCCATCCATCTGCTCACCACCCACAACCGCTCCGGCGCCTGCGTGTATGAACTCTGCCGCCAGTTCCGCGGCAAAAACCCCGGCTTCACCATCTCCAGCCTCGGCATCGTCTCGACGGTGCTCGCGCTCATCCACTGCGGGGTCGCGAAAAAAGTCATCACCACTTTCGGCGGCGACGCTTATCCCACGCCCGCCCCCAACGCCATCATCCAGCGCGCGCTGGACGAGGGGAAACTCGAGATCGAGAACTGGACCATCCTGACCTTCCCGCTCCGGCTTCTGGCCGGCGCGTTCGGCATCCCCTATCTCCCGGTCCGCTCGGTGGTCGGGAGCGACATGGAGAAAGAAAACCGCGAGTGGTTCGAGCCCGAGCCGAACGGCGAGTTTGGAAAACTCAAAGCCTATCGCCCGGACCTGACCATGGTCCAGGCCATTGCCGCGGATGCGTCCGGCAACGCCATCCTGACGCCGCCTTACGGGGAGGACGCCTATGGGGCCTGGGCCGCGAAAGACGGCGTGATTGTTTGCTGCGAGCGGGTGGTGCCGACGGAGTTGATCCGGCGATATTCGCACCTGGTCAAGATTCCTTCGGCGCGCGTGCTCGCGGTGTGCGAGGTCCCGTTCGGCGCGCACCCGGGCGGCATGAGCAACCAGGGCATCAAGGAACTGGATACCTATGCGGACGATTACGATTTTCTGGAGGAGCTTCGGCTCGCGAGCAAGAGCAAAGAAAAGACCGACGAGTGGTGCGAGAAATATGTGTTCGGCTGGAAGGACTGGGAGGATTATTTGGCGCGGATCGGCAAGACCCGGCTCTGGTCATTGAAGGGCAAGGCCCAACAGGACTCCTGGCATTCCGAACTGATCGAGTTGTGGGACAAGATAGATTTCGCCGCGCCGGCCGGACCCATGGAATGGATGATCGCGGCCGCGGCCCGGAAAATCTCCGAGCGGCTCAATGCCGAAAAATATTCCACCATCCTCGCCGGCGTCGGCGCGTCCAACCTATCCGCCTGGCTCGGATATTATAAAGAGCGCTCCTCCGGCAGCAATGTCTCGCTCATCGCCGAGATCGGCTTCTACGGCTACCAGCCCCGTCCCGCCGACCCCTTCATCTTCAACTACCGCAACATCCCGACCTGCAAGATGCTCGCCGGGATTGACACCGTGATGGGCGTGTTCATGGGCGGCGCCGCGGCGCGCTGCATCGGCGTGATCGGCGCCGCCCAGGTGGACCG
>CAIUDS010000130.1 GCA_903897985.1 uncultured delta proteobacterium | reverse complement strand
CTGTAAGAATTCGCGCTCGCGGAACAGCTTGATCACATCCGCGGTTATGTTTTCCATTTTGTCGGTCTTCCATTCCAGGACCTGGCATTGCTGGTCGTGGGTGACGGAAAAGGGGAGGTCTGCCGGAGGGGTCACCGCGACCAGGGCGGTATCGGTTTCCGAATAATGGGTCTCGAGTTCCGGGAGCCACGGATGCTTTTCCTCGTATGCCAGCGCGGTCTCCTTTTTCACCCAGGCCAGGCCGGGCTTGTCCCCCGGGACCACCATCCGGTCCAGCCACTCGGGCCGATAGACCTTGAACATCGGGTCAACATAGTAAGAGTCAAAGCCCAGGCCCATTATATAGATCCTTCTCGGATAATTCCCCGAGTTTTCCGCCCCGATCGCGCTCAAGGTCTGGTCCTTGATCCGAAGGTATTCCGCGCAGCGCTTCGAGAAATCCTGGAGCGCCGAGAAACCGGTCGCGGCCAGGAAAGCAAGGACCAGACCGAAAGCCAGGACCGAGGCGCGACGGCCGGACTTGCTCCGGGAATAAGCCAGGGCCCCGACCAGGACCAGGGCCAGACCGGCCTGTCCGAAATAGAGCAGGCGCGCCTCCCCGTAAAAAAGCATTTGTGAAAGGTTCCACAACGGCGTCAGGGCCAAAAGCATCCACAAAAGCCCGGCGGCCAAAAGCCTCGCCCTTTGCGAGATGCCGGCCAGGCATGCCATCCCGATCAGGAGGTAGAGGATGAGGGGCAGCCAGAACCAGATTCCGCTCCGGTGGCGCCAGAAAAAATAGTCGTGGAAAGCGCTTGAGAGCACTCTGGGCAAATGGTAACTCAGCCGGGGCAGAAGGTAGCTTGAACTGAACTCGAAATGCTCATATCCACCCACGAAACCCACCAGTTGAAACCGGAGCAGCAGGTAAAGGCCCAGCACCGCCAGGGACATGAGCAACACCGCCAAGGTTTCCAAAAACCTTTTAAGCGCGGGCTTGGGCCCGGGTGGGAAAAGGAAAATGATTACGAAAAAGCCGGGCAGGATCAGGGCGGTTTCCTTGGCCAGGAACGCCGGGAAACTCAAGACCATGGCGCCGATGATTTTCAGCCATTTCCATTGAGGGGAACCGAGCGCCCGAAGCGCGAGCACCAGGGACAAAAGCCCGAAAAATGACGCGAGCAGGTCGGCTCGGCAGGCAACCCAGGCCGCGGTAAGCAGGCCGATCGGATGGACGGCGAAAAGCGCTCCGGCGAGAATGCTGTAAACCATCCGCCGATCCCTGTCCTCGGGCGGGAGCAACAGATACACGAGGCCGCACACCAGCAGCGAATTGAACGAATGGAGGAAAAGATCCAGCACATGCCAGCCGCGGGGGTCCAGACCGAAAATATCCAGGCAGACTACATCATACAGGATCGGAAGGGGCCGCCAGAAGGTCTGGCCGTAAAAGGGACCCCAGACGCTCCGATAAGGATTTTCCGCCATCCGGGCAAAGAGCATGGGCCAGAAGTCATCCGCGTAGAAAAAATTGTTCAGCTGGAGCGCGAGCAGGCAGGAAATGAGAACCAGGAATAACAGCCAGATTAAAAGCCAGCGGCCGAAGGTTTTCATGCAGGGCTATTCTATAACCCACCGGCCTTTACGGCAAACCGATCGGGATTTGAGAATTGCGGATCGAGAATCCGGAACCCGGAGTCGCGGTTTTCTTGAAAAGCCCCGGAGGATTTGGTATAAGAAGGCAAGATGAAAATCATGGTTTGCGTCAAAGCGGCGCCGCTGCCCGAATCCAATTTCCGGATTAACTCGGCGGGCGATTTCTACGAGGAGGCCGGGCTGGCCTTCCAGGTCAACGAGTATGACCTCTACGCGATGGAAGAAGCGGTCCGGATCCGGGAGAGACTTGGGCCTCTGGGCAAGGTTGAGATCACGGTGGTTTCCGCGGGCCCGGCGCGGGTGGAAGCGCAACTCAAAAAGGCCATGGGCCTGGGCGCGGATCATGGGGTCAGGATTGATGATCCCGAGGCCTCTCCCCGGGATGCGCTTGCGCTTGCCTCCCTGCTCGCGGCCTGGGCAAAGGACAAAAATTTCGACCTGATCCTGTGCGGGGTGATGTCGCAGGATTTGCAGCGCGGCCAGGTCGGGCCCATGCTGGCGGAGAGGCTAAGCCTCCCTTGCGCCACGGCGGTCATCTCGCTTGAGTTGTCCGCGGACCGAAAGAAAATTACCTGCGAGCGGGAGCTGGAAGCCGGGGAAAGAGAGCGGGTGGAACTGCCGCTGCCCGCGCTCGTCACCATCCAGTCCGGGATCAACCTCCCGCGTTACGCGAGCTTGAGCAATGTGCTGCGGGTCAAGGGCATGAAAATTCCCTCGGTCCCCGCGGCTGCGCTCGGCCCGGTCATGGCTTCCGAGCGCATGGTCCGGGCTTATTTGCCGGAGCCGGCCGGGAACTGCGAATTTCTGGAGGGCGATCCCGCGGCGATTGCGGACCGGCTGATCGAGGAGATCCGGACGCGGGTCCATGTTCGGTAAGGAGAAATTTTGACGGGAGAAATTTTTGTCATCGCCGAGCAAAAGCGCGGCATAATTGAGCCGGGGTCATTGGAACTGGCGGCCTTTGCCCGCGAATTGGCCGAAGCCGCCGGTCTCGTCCCGGTTGGCTTGATCCTCGGTTATCCGGTCACGACCCTGTCCGAACAATGGGCCGCGGAAACCGGCTTCCAGGTCCTGGGACTGGAGAACGAAAACTTCAATTTTTATAACGGCGAGGCTTATGTCAATGCTCTCGCCGAGGTCATTTCCGAACGCAAGCCCAAGTATGTTTTGGTCTCGCACACCGCGACCGGGTTCGATTTCGCACCCCGGCTCGCGGCTCGGCTCAAATGCTCCTGCTCCACCGGCATCACCGCTGTAGCGTCACCCCCTGTGGGTGACCGGAATGGTCAGGCACAGGGCCTGACGCTACCGAGGGCAACCGGGTTCAAACCGGACAAGGGCATAAAATTTGTCCGCTCGATTTGCGGAGGCAAGATCGTGACCGAGGTCGAGCCGGTCCCGGATACTATTGCCATCATCACGGTCATGCCCGGCGCGAGCAAGCCGGCGCGGGCGCCAGGACGCGGCGCGGTTGAAATCATCAAGGTGAAACTGGAGCCGCTCTTTACGCGCGCGCTGGGTTATATCGTCGCGAAACGGGGCGCGCTTGATCTGACCAAGGCCGAGGTGATCGTCTCGGCCGGCCGGGGCATCGGAGAGCCGGAGAAGCTGGAACTGGTCCGGCAACTGGCCGCGCTTTTTCCCAAGAGCGCCCTGGGCGCCTCGCGGCCGGTGGTGGACGCGGGCTGGCTCCCGCTCGAACACCAGGTCGGACAAACCGGCTCGACCGTCCGGCCCAAACTTTATATCGCCGTGGGCATTTCCGGCGCGGTCCAGCACGCCGCGGGCATGAGCGGCTCCGACCTGGTGGTCGCCATCAACACCGACCGGAACGCCAATATTTTCCGGATCGCCTCGATCGGCATTGTCAAGGACTTGAACGAGTTCCTGCCCGTCCTGATCGAGCGAATAAAGGGACAGTTACCTTTACCCTGATCCCACCAAGCCGGCGTAATCAGCAAAGCGCCTCTTTTTGCTTTGTCCCATTGAAAGCGAGAAGGTAACTGTCCCTACAACCGGTATTCCGGATTCTCGGGATCAAAGTCCTTTTCGGTCAGGCCCGGATTGATCTTAAGTTTAATATAGGTATAGGACTCGAAAAGTTCGTTGTTCCAGTTAAACACTTCCACCTTCGGCTCCAACCCATTCAGGAAGTCCATGTATTGCAGCACCCGGTGACAATAATATTTCGCCGCCGGGTTGTTCCGGGTCATGATGTCCTCCATCACAAAGGTCTTGCGGCCGTCCACCGTCTGAAAACCGTGATTTTTCCGCGCCAGCTCGTTATTGGCCGAGGCCTTCTTGTATTCGCGCAGGTTGAGTTCGAGGATGTATTTCAGTCCCACATCCACGGCCGGATGGTTGCTGCCGCGCATGGCGATGGGGTTCAGGTAATGGATCCAGATGGGGATGACGCCGAGGAACCCGCTTTCGCGGACCCGGACCTTGTCTTTGCTCAGGGCCTCGTTGTAAAGCACTTCCCTCCCTTTCCACGGCCCCGCCAGCCACTTCATATAAATGCTCTTGGGCTTTTCCCGGTATTTGAGCAGGATGGTTTCCACCCCCTGGAGCTCATGCCCCAGCCGTTCCTGCTTATACATGATCGCGCTATAGTCCCGGATGTCGGCGTAGCGGCGCAGGCCGGTTTCAAGGAAGGTCCATTCCGGGGTGTATTGAAGCACGAGTTCATGCCGCGCCGGCTCCAGGTTGTTGAAGTAGGCCACCTGTCCGCGCCAGTCCAGGAAAATCGCCTCCGGGCCGATTTCCTCCGCGGTGGATGGAATAAATTTGTTATAGCGGTCCATGGGCATCCGGTTGAGAATGATGGGCAGGATCTCCGGATAAACTTTTTGAAAGTCCGACTCGCTGACCG
>CAIUDS010000129.1 GCA_903897985.1 uncultured delta proteobacterium | reverse complement strand
TTCCGGAGCCGGAACTGAGAAATTTTGCTTGGATTGCCCGCGCAGATAAGGGGAAAAAAAAGTGTTAGACGGTCAGCCATGATCGGCCTTGACGACTCAAGCAGGCATGTATAAGATATGGGGAATAGCTTTGCGCGAAATGAAGGAAAAGAAATGAAAAAACCGGCACCGTCATTGCTCCCGGCTCCGGCCGAGGTCAGGGAAGCTATTAAAAACCTGGTGGATAAATTTTCGCGCAACCTGGAATCGTATCAGGGCCAGGATTATAAAGAGGGCGAACTTCGGATCGAGTTCATCAATCCGTTTTTCGACGCGCTGGGATGGGATGTCGAGAACAAGGACGGCGCGGCCGAGCAATACAAGAAGGTCATCCACGGCTACGCCCTGAGAGTGGGCTTAACCACCAAGGAACCGGATTATGCCTTCCGGATCGGCGGCGCCCGCAAGTTTTTCCTCGAAGCCAAGAAGCCCTCGGTCGCGCTCAAGGACAACCCGGACCCGGCCTATCAACTCCGGCTCTATGGCTGGAACGCCAAACTCCCCATCTCGCTCCTGACCAATTTCATGGAACTCGCCATCTACGATTGCCGGGGCAAGCCCAGCGCAAAGGACAAGGCCGGCGCCGCTCGGATCGCTTACTACACCTTCTCCGAATACCTAGCCAGGCTTGACGAGATTTACAGCCGCTTCTCTTACGCGGCGATGGAAAAAGGAAATTTCGACCGCTATGCCGAGTCCAAAAAACCAAAAACCTTCAAGCCGGTGGACGAGGCGTTCCTCGAAGACATCGAGGGCTGGCGCAAGAAACTCGCCCAGAATATCTCGCTCCGCAACCAGCGGCTCACCGTCTATGACATCAATTACGCGGTCCAGGTCATCATTGACCGCATCATCTTCCTCCGCATCGCCGAAGACCGCGGGATCGAGCCGGCCGAAAAGCTCCATGCCATAACCAACGGCGCCAACCTCTACCGCCGCCTGCTCGAACTGTTTTACAAATGCGACGACAAATACAACTCCGGCCTGTTTGATTTCAAGACCGAAAAAGCCGACCGCCTCACCCCGCAACTGAAAATTGACGACCAAATCCTCAAAGAGATCATCGCCAGCCTCTATGAGGATTGCCCATACATCTTCAAGGAATTCACCTCCGACATCCTCGGCAGCATCTATGAGCGGTTCCTCGGCAAAGTCATCCGCCTCACCGCCGGGCACCAGGCCAAGGTCGAAGATAAGCCCGAAGTCAAGAAGGCAGGGGGCGTTTATTACACCCCCAAGTATATTGTGGATTACATTGTGGAGAATACAGTTGGAAGATTAATTGATTGTAGCAGGGACACTCTTGTCCCTGATTCTGTCAGTGGGAGGGACACTCCTGTCCCTCACCTTAAAGGAATTGGCAATTCTCTCCTGGTCAGGCAATTTAATCTCCCTCATTGGCAAATTGGGGGATCAACATATTTTGTCAGCTTCAGATGCTCAAGAGGATCCCTGCCTGAGCCAGCCCTGCGCCAGGTGATGGAGAACATAAGATATGATGAGGGCAGAAAATTTGACCTCTATCTGGCAGTAGTTATGCCCGACCATGTGCATATGATGATCAAGCCCAAAGAGATTCGGCCGGGCATCTGGTATGATCTGGCTGAGATTATGAAGGGAATCAAAGGAGTGAGCGCGCGAAGAATTAACCAAATGTTCGGAACCGAAGGAGAGGTCTGGCAGAATGAGTGCTTTGACCATATTGTGAGAGATGAAGAAGAATTCCAGCAAAAACTCCAATATATGCTCAACAACCCGGTCAAAGCATGCCTGGTTAAAGACCCCAATGAATATGAATTCTTTATTCAACCAACACTGGTTGTGAGGGACAGGAGTGTCCCTCCCACTTCTCTAACTCCCAAACAAATCTCTGAAATCAAAATCCTCGACCCCGCCTGTGGCAGTGGTTCCTTCCTGCTCTCTGCCTATCAACATCTCCTGGACTATCATCTCAAGTGGTATTCACAAAACCAGCCGGAAAAAAGGCAAAAGGAAATTTACCAGGGCCTTGGCGGTCAATGGTTCTTTGAGGTTCCCCCCATTGGTTGGACAACTTTTTGCCCGATTTATGTTAGATCCTTCGCATGCGAAGGAATTGTTGTTTGAGGCACGCCCCAGAAGATCACCTGAAAGGAACGACCCCAATAA
>CAIUDS010000128.1 GCA_903897985.1 uncultured delta proteobacterium | reverse complement strand
GTCCCGCTTTAAGGCGAGACTACAAAGGGCAAGCAGGAGTGGCTGCTCCCCAAGAGTGTCCGCAGCACGAAGACCAAGAGTGTCTGCACCCCCGGAGTTTGCGCAGCGCAAATTCAGTTTTTCGCAGACGCGCTCTACAAAAGCGGCGGGAATTTTGGTATAATTTAAGAATGCCGGCGAATTTGACGCCAGACTATATGGCCGCGGAGCAGCGGTATAAACAAGCCAAGACGGACGCGGAGCGGCTGGCGGCGCTGGAGCAGATGCTTTCAACGGTCCCCAAGCACAAGGGGACCGAGAAGATCCAGATGGACATCAAGCGGCGGATGGCTCGGCTGCGGGAGGCGGGCGAGTCCGCGGCGAAGGGTCCGAAGCGCGGCGGCGGGGGGGTCAACTTCTCGATCGCGAAAGAAGGGGCGGGCCAGGTGGTCTTGATCGGGCCTCCCAATTCGGGCAAAAGCTCGATCCTGGGATTTTTCACCAAGGCGCAGGTCGAGATCGCGGAGTATCCCTATACCACGCGCAAGCTGCAGCCGGGCATGATGCATTTCCAGAACACGCAGATCCAACTGGTGGACACGCCGGCGATCAGCGCGGAGATGTTCGAGACTTGGATGACCTCGGTGATCCGGAGCGCGGATTATGTTTTGCTGGTGGTGGATTTGATGAGCGAGACGATCCTGGACGACCTGGAGTTGATCAAGTTGAAGTTGAAGGAGCACAAGATCGAACTCAAGCGGGAGGTTGCGGAACGGTTTGACGCGGATGGGAACGCTTATCTGCCGGCGATGATCGTGGGGACGCATCTGGAGCTCGAGGGGGCGAAGGGGAATTTGGAGGCGCTGCGGGACTTGTATGGGAAGGAGCTGGACATTTTCAGTCTGTCGCTGAAGAGCGGGGAGGGCGCGGAGCGGTTTGCGGAGGACATCTACGGACGGCTGAAAGTGGTCCGGGTCTATACCAAGCGGGCGGGCAAGCCGGCGGACTTGAACGACCCGGTGGTTTTGCGGAAGGGGAGCACGGTTGAGGATTTCGCGCGGGACATCCACAAGGATTTACTGGCGAATTTGAAATACGCTCGAATCTGGAGTAAAACTAAATTCGACGGGCAGCGGGTGCCGCGTGATTATGTATTCGAGGATGAGGACATCTGCGAGCTTCATGGCTAAGGAGTAATGGATGAGCGAAATGACGATAAGTTTGCCCGGGGTTTGTTTCGCGCTGAGCACGGACGACCAGGGCTTGACCAGCTTGGGCGACGAGGCCCGGGTCCAGAAACTGTCGGACGACCTGGTGGTGATGCTGCGGGTGGTGGAAGGCGCGGAGCCGGGCAAGGGCTATCAGATAAGGCAGACCCCGGCCACGATCGGGCGCGACCGGATCTGCGCGATTTCGGTGAAGGACTCGCGCATGAGCCGCCAGCATGCGGCGATTTTTTATTTCGAGCCGGATTTTTTTCTCAAGGATATGGCCTCGACCAACGGGACTTTCCTGGACGACAAGCCGGTCACGCAGGCGAAGCTTAAGAACGGGGACAAGGTTCGGCTGGGCGGGACGGTGTTCGAGTTCATCGTGAACAATCTGGGGGAGGGGAAATGACCCAGGTTTTGGGCGTGACGGTTGCGGGCCTGAGCCATCCGGGCCGGAAGCGGCAGAGCAACCAGGATTTTTTTCTGATCAACCGCTCGTTGAATTTGTTCGCGGTGTCGGACGGGGTTGAGGGCGGGCCTTATGGCGAGGTTGCGAGCCGGATGGCCGGGGAGAAGCTGGAGGCCTTGCTCAAGGATTTCGACCTGAGCGCGGACGCGACGCCACCGAGCGCGGACCGTCCCGGGATGCCGTTTCCGGTGCGCGCGCTCAAGTATGCGTTCCGGGAGGTTAACCGTCAGCTTTTTGTTTATACGCAGGAGAACCCGAAATTCAAGGGCATGGGCACGACCCTGACGGCACTCTGGTTTTTTGAGGGGCGGGCGTATGTGGGTCATGTGGGAGACAGCCGGGGCTATTTGATCCGGGACAAGGTTGCGAAGCAATTGACCATGGACCATACTTCGATCTCGGAGTCACCGATGAAGCAGATGCAGGATATTAAGCTTTACGAGGAGATCAGCCACACCTCGGAGCATGAGCTGACCCGGGCGATGGGGATCAACCCGGATGTGCAGGTGCAACTGGCCGGGGGAGCGCCGCGGCCGGGTGATCATTTTTTACTTTGCACAGATGGGCTTTATGGGCAGGTGCAGGACTGGGAAATTGCGAAGGCGGCGAGCGCGGAGCCTCCGCAACTGGCGTGCCGGAAGCTGATCCAACTTGCCAACTCTCGGGGCGGGTCGGATAATATTGCGGTGGTGATCATTCAGGTGGAGTGATCATCCGAAGGAACGGGGAATGGAAATCAACTGATGCCAAAGGAGAGTGCGATGGAAAATTTGGAACTGATCCGTAACATTCGGTTGTTCAAGGAGCTGGACGAGCAGGAACTGGGGAAGTTTTTGGCGCTTGCGCAGGAAAAGAAGTTCTCGAAAGGCGCAGTCATTATCGAGGAGGGCGAGGAAGGCAAGGCGCTGTATGTGGTTAAGAACGGGACGGTGTCGGTCTTCAAGCGGGACGGAGCGCTGGAGAGCGAGTTGGTGAAGCTGTTCGCGGGGGAGCATTTCGGGGAGATGAGCCTGGTGGAGGAAGCGCGAACCAGCGCGTGGGTGAAGGCTTATAACGAAGTGGTTTGTCTGGTGATCGCCAAGAGCGAGTTCCTCAAGTTGATGGAGAGCGATTGCAAGCTCGCGGCCAAGGTCTACAAGGCTTTTGCCCAGACCCTTTGCGACCGGCTGCGGCAGACTTCCACGGACCTGGTGGCCTGGAAGCCGGAGTTTCAGACCTGATCGGGAATGAGGATGATTATTAGAGGGGCGCGCGCTTCAGGTTGATGAACAAGAGCTTGACCTGGTGATCGAAATCCGCGCGTTCCAACTGCCTTGGGTAATACAGACTGGGTGTGCAAAAGGCCAAAACTTTCCGGAAAGCCTCCGTGTCCGGAGGGTCGCAGAAAAATACAATCGGCGCCGGCTTCTCGGTTTGATAAGCCCGCTCATAAGCGCGCAGGGAAATCGCGGCATTGATCCCGTTGATGATCGGCATTTTCAGATCGAGGATAAAGAGCCCGGGCGATAGCTTTTGCTCAAACCAGCGGACCGCCTCGACCAGCAGTTCCTCGCCGGTGGAAAAGACCTGGGTTTCCGGAACCAGCAGCGAACGCTTTGCTTCTTCCGCCAGAAAATTTCGCTCCTGCTCGCCGTAGCCGGCCACAAAAATATTCGGGTAGAGGGGCGAGGTCAGCGGTATTTCCGCGGTCAAGGGCTCGATCCGGATCTCCAACTCGGTCCGGCCGATCTGGATGCGGTCGCCGGTCTTGAGTGGAGCCCGCTCAACCGCCACCTCGTTGACAAAGGTGTTGTTCTTGCTCATCAAGTCCTCGACCTCGACCGAATCATCGCTTAACTGGATCTGGCAGTGCGTTACGCCCACCGCGGCGTCATTGAGGACCACGTCTGCTTTCCGGCTGCGACCGATGATGATCTTATCCTGAACAAACTCATGCCGCGCGCCTCGCTCCGGGCCGCCGGTAACACTGATTATGATCTTCCAGGGCATCGTTCTTATTTTATACCGCTTTTGAGGGGTTTTGCAAAACCGCTAAGACCGGGCCGGATCGAGTTGGCCTTTAAACACCAGTCGCGCCGGGCCGGTCAAATAGCAGTCCCCGTTTTTCCATTCAATGAACAAGTCCCCGCCCGGCAATGAGACCGTTGCCGCCCGGTCAGAAAGTCCGAGCCGGGCGCAGGCCGCCAGCGTGGCGCAAGCCCCGGTGCCGCAAGCCAGGGTCGCGCCCGCGCCGCGCTCCCAGACCCGGACCTTCAGATGCGTCCGGGAAACGACTTCCACGAACTCCACATTTACGCGCTGAGGAAACCAGGCATGGTTCTCGATCCGAGGCCCGAGCCGGCTGAGTTCGATTTCCCCGACCCGCTTAACCGGGATCACGCAATGAGGGTTCCCCACCGAAAGGCAGGTCACCTTGAATTCCTCACCGTCCACCCGAAGCCTTTTCCCGAGCACCGGCTCGCGGCTTCGGACCGGCACTTTATGCGGATCAAATTCCGGCCTCCCAATGCCAACCCGGAAAAGGTCCCGGCGCTTCTCCACCTCGATCATTCCGGCCAGGGTTTCGATCCGGAGCGAGTTCTTGCGCGAGAGGCCCCGTTCATAAACATACCGGGCCAGGCACCGGATCCCATTCCCGCACATCTCAGCCTCGGAACCATCCGCGTTCAGAATCCGCATCCGGAAATCCGCGTCCTCGCCCTCCGGCTGGAGCAGAAGCAAGACCCCGTCCGCGCCGATGCCGAAATGCCGGTCGCACCATTGGATCACCTGGCGCTTCCTCGGAAGGATCTTCTCCCGCAGGCCATCCAGCAGGATGAAGTCATTGCCCGAGCCTTCCACTTTGTAAAAGGTGGTCATCAGCCCCGGTCCTTTAACAAGAATTCCGGAATCCTCTCCGAAGCAAGCAAATGCTCGTAACTCTGCCGCGTCCGTACCACATGGAATTCTTTGCCGCTCACCAGAACCTCAGCCGGCAGGGGCTGGGTGTTATAGTTGCTGGCCATGACAAAGCCATAGGCGCCCGCGCTCATCACCGCCAAAAGTTCGCCCGGCTTCACCATCGGGAACGGCCGGTCCTTGGCCAAAAAATCCGCGCTTTCGCAGATCGGCCCGACCAGGTCCACGATATTGTTTTTTGAGGCCGCTTGCTCGAGCACCGGCAGAACCTCGTGATAGGCGCCGTAAAGCGCGGGCCGGATCAGGTCGTTCATTCCGCCGTCCGCGATCACGAAGCGCTTGGCGCCGGTCTCTTTGAGGAAAACCACTTTCAGGAGCAGGATGCCGGCGTTGCCGACAATGACCCGGCCCGGCTCCAGGATCAGCGTGCATCCGGTCTCTTTGGCCACCGCGGAAATCTCGCGCCCATATTCCGCCGGGAGCGGCGGCTGCTCGTTGTTATAACTGATCCCGAGTCCCCCGCCCAGGTCCAGGTACTTGATGACCAGGCCCGCTTCCCGAAGCTCAACCACCAGCTCCACCAGGTGCGACAGCACCTCCATGATCGGCTCCATCTGCAAAAGCTGGCTCCCGATATGGCAGTCCAGCCCGGTCAGCTCCAGGCTCGCATAGCGCTTAAAATCGCGGAAAATTGCCCGGGCCTTTTCCGGCTCGATCCCGAATTTGTTGCTCTTGAGTCCGGTGGAAATATGCGGATGCGTCTTGGGGTCCACATCCGGATTGATCCGGAGTGCGACCCGGGCCTTTTTGCCCGCCTTGGCCGCCACCCGGTTTAGAAGTTCGAGCTCTCCCTCGCTCTCGACATTGAACATCAGGATGTCCTTCGAAAGCGCATAGTCAAGCTCGGCCTCGGTCTTGGACACGCCGCTGAAAACAACCTTCCGGGTATCTCCGCCCGCCTTCTCCACCCGGTAAAGCTCGCCCCCGCTCACGATGTCGAACCCGCCGCCCAGGTTGGCAAAAAGCCGGAGCACCGCCAAGTTGGACAGGGCCTTGACCGAAAAGCAGGTCAGGTGGTCAAGATTCCGGAAGGATTCGTCAAATGCCTGGAAATGCCGGGTCAGGGTCGCCGCGCTATAGACATAGGTCGGCGTGCCCGCGGCTTCCGCGATCTTTTGCAGCGGAACCTCTTCGCAATAAAGCTCCCCGTCCCGGTAGTTGAAATGATGCATTCTGCTCCATCCTTAAAATCAAAACCATCCTTGCGGATGGCTGGAGTTATTATATCCGGTTCCGGGCGATTTATCAAGAAAAAAGTTTCGGACTGAGGCTGCGGCTTAGAGCAGCACCTCATGGATCTTGTTGATCAGGTCGGTGACGGACTCGCCCTTTTTCTCGATGTAGCCGCGGAAATTCTTGGAGAAGGCGGGGCTGTATTTGGTGGCGTCCTGGATGGAGGCGAGCACTTCATCGCGCGGCCGGCCCGAGAAAATGACAAACGGGTTCGCCTTCAACTCCTTGTAAAGCGCGTCCAGCACCGACGCGATCTGGGTCCCGGTCATCTCGGGCATGTCAAAGTCAAAGATGAACATATCCACCTGCCAGAGCACATTGGCGTCCGAAAGCAGCCGGGTTTCCAGGTCCGAAACATCAGTCGCCGTCTCCAGCTGATACTCGGTGTCCGCCAGCGCATCCTCCACCATCATCCTCGCCACCGGGCGGTCATCAACATAGTATAACGAAATGTTTTCCGTCCTTCATCCGCTCGCTCCCTTGTCAGAATTTAACCACGCCTTCTAAATTATATCAACCTGCCAGGGCTGTCAATCTTTGCATCAGGAATGGTAGTGTATTATTTTTTGTGTCAGGGGGTAAAATATTGGGCGCCGCTCAAATAGAGTGGTAAAAACCAAACTAAAGGAGGGTGGGCGTCTTGCGTCTAATTACCAACATAACGGAAGCGATGAAGGAAGGCAACTGGTTTGAGCAGGAAGGAGACTATCGGGGATATGCGCGGGAGGCGGCGAAAATCGGCAACTGCGCGTGAGCGATGGCAACGAGGGATTGATCGCGGCCGCGGACCTGGTCTATCCCCGGGTCCCCATGCCGCTCTGCTGGGCCCCCAAAATCCGCAATCTGGTCGCG
>CAIUDS010000127.1 GCA_903897985.1 uncultured delta proteobacterium | reverse complement strand
GGCAGGGAATAAACGGACTTCCAGCCCTTGCTCAGAGGCTCCTTCAAGTAAGGCTCCATTTCCTTGGCCGAGCGGAGCGTGAGTTTTTCCGTCGGGGGCACGGTCCCGGCCGGATAGGCCTCGAGGATCTGGTCAATGCACAGGGTCAGGTATTTGAGGATCGCGGCGACCGGCTTCTTGGCCTTTTTGGCGGTGGCCCGGGTGGGCTGTCCCACGATCCCGACCGGGGTGCCCATGAGTTCGATGGTGGTCTGGCCTTCGCCCTCGGACCAGCGGTGCGGCCGGTGGAAATTGTCCACCGAGTTGTCGAAATGCCCGCCGGACAGGAGCGGCTCGGGCTTGGTGTCCACCGCGTATTTCATTTCGCACATGCCTTTGGGGAACATCAGGAGCGCCAGCGAGGTCTCGGCCTCGTCGGCATGCACAAAGGGCGTGTCAATATGGTCGCTCTTGCCCGCGGGATACCAGAACTCGCGCACGGCGCGATGCCAGTCAATGACCTGGAAGATGCCGGGGAGCTGGAAGCGGTTCATGAACTCGTGGAGCGCGGCCTCCAGAATCCAGAGTTGGCCGTGGTTGTTCACGATGATCTGCTTCCGATAGCCGTCGTTCCACAGGCCGAGCATGACATAGACCATGTATTCCTTCACCAGTTCCTGCGGGATGATGACATTGCCGGGCATGCCGATATGGTGATAGGGATGGCCGCCGTAGCTCAAAGGGTTATGCGCCAGCGCGACCGGCCGTCCCTGCTTGGCGGTGAAGCGGCGCACGCCCTCGCAGATCTGAGTGACATTGAAGCTGTCCAGGCCCGAGACATTGTGCGGGCCGTGGTTCTCGGTGCAACCCACCGGGATCAACACAATGTCGTTTTTGCGCCGGTTCTCGATCAGGTGCGTCCGGACCGTGGTCTGGATATAAGAGCCGGGTTTGCCCAACTCCGGCGCGGACGGGATGCCGTAGGCTTTCAGGATCTTGTTGATTTCCTTTTCCGACGAGTCCCAGATTGCCTTCTTCAGCCGCCCCACCTCGGTGTTCTCAAACACAATCGCCGGATGCTCGGTCGTGATCCAAAGATCGTTACTTTGTGCCATGTTCATCTCCTTCTAAAAATTATTTTTTACCGCAGAGACGCAGAGTTCGCAGAGGATTTTTTGCAATCTGTAATCTGTAATTTGTAATCACGGATGTATCACCACCTTGATCGCTCCGCCCTTGCGCTCGACAAAGGTTTTCATGCCTTCATTAATTTGCGCGAGCGGGAAGCGATGGGTGATGAGCGGCGCGGCCTTGACGCGGCCGTCGGCCATCAGCGGCAAAACCCGCGACAAGCTCCAATCGCCCTCGGCCTTGCCGCCCGCGAGGGTCATGTTCCACTGCACAACCTTGTTCAGGTTGATCGCGATGTCGCCCTGATAAATCCCGACCAGCGCGACTCTTCCGTTCTTTCTCGTATATTCCACCGCGTCCTTTGCCGCCGAGGCCGTGCCCGCGCACTCGACGGTCAGGTCCGCGCCCACATTATTGGTCAGCTTGAAGACTTCCTTCACCACATCCTTTTCCTTGACATTGATCGTGATGTCCGCGGCGCCAAGCTCCTTGCCCAGGTCCAGCCGCTCCGGCCGGGTGCCGGTGAAGATGACCGTGCCCGCGCCTAAAACTTTCACGAGTTGACAGGCCATCAGCCCGATCGGGCCGGGACCCGAGACCACCACAGTCTCGCCCGGCCGCACCCCGCCGATGCGGGTGATGCCGTATTGCGCGGTGCCCGCGGTGGTGATCAAAGTCGCTTCATCGAACGAAAGGGATTCGGGAATCTTATGCAGGGTGTTAATGTGGTTGACCGCGTATTGGGCGTAGCCGCCGTTCACGGTGAAGCCGTAGTGGCGGTGGCCCGCGGCGAGGTTGCCGTAATTGAGGCAGGTGGTGTAAAAACCGCGGATGCAGTTCTCGCAGGTCCCGCAGCCCTTGTGCGGCTCGACCGCGACCCGGTCGCCGATGGCAAAGCCGGTGGCGCCCTCGCCCAGCGCCACGATCACGCCGGTATATTCATGGCCGGGAATATACTCCCCAAACGGCGGGTTGTTGGGCCAGCCATGCGCCACGATCTTGGGATCGGTCCCGCAGATCGCGCAGGCCTTGACCTCGATCAACACCTCCTGCAAGCCCGGCTTCGGGACCGGCATCTCCTTCACCCGCAGGTCATTGAACCCGAACAATACCGCGGCGTGCATTTTATTTGGAATACTCATTTATTTCTCTTTTATTCTCTGTGTTCTCTGTGTTCTCTGTGTTCTCTGTGTTCTCTGTGTTCTCTGTGACCTCTGTGGTTAAAATCCCCTAGTCAAATTTTATCTTCATCTCTTTGAGTAGGCTCTTCGTCCAGGCCAGGCTCTGCTCGATCATCTTCTGCGACTCTTCCGGCTCTTCCCAGCCCTCGGTCTCGTAGGACAGCGCGCCGTCGTAGCCGGCTTTGATCATCATCTCCAGTTCCTCGCGCAGCTTCACCTCGCCCTTGCCCAGGACCACCGCGTTCCTTCCCACCACATCCTTCCAATGGACATGCACCACCTTGTTCACCACCGGCTTGAGCACCGCGAGCTCGTCTCCCCGCGCGGCCTGGTCCAGTTTCCACTCGAAGCCTTTCTTGGTGGTCCCGACATAATCCCCGCGATGCGGGTTGGCGGTGTCGAAATTTATCGCGAGCCACTTGGACGGCGCGAGTCCGATGATTTTGGCCAGCCCGCCCGGCGAGAGCGAGAGCGAGCCGTGCGGCTCAATGGCTAGATAGACCTTGCACTTCTCCGCCACCGCTGCCAGCCGCGTGAGCTTGGGCTTCAAGGTGAGCAGCTCATCCATAGCGGGCCTCCCCTTCGCCGGCATCGAAGTATCCCCAATCGCGCTGGAAGCGGAACAACGTCTGGCCCTGGGGTGCTTCGGCAGGCTGCTCCTCAGGCAG
>CAIUDS010000126.1 GCA_903897985.1 uncultured delta proteobacterium | reverse complement strand
CTGGTCTGGCACACGCAGGGCAGCGGCAAGACCCTGACCATGATCACCATCAACAAGGGCGATTATGTTTACATGCTCACCCCCGCGAGCAAGACCGCGATGAAGATGAGCGCCAAAGCGGGGCAGGGGCAGGGGCCGAAGAAGGAGGAACCGCCGAAATGCGACAAATGGGAAGACTGCATGAAGCAGAACAAGGAGGTCACGGTGACCAACCGGGGCAAGGAAACCTGGAACGGCCAGGAATACACCGTGTATCGCTCGACCGACAACAAGACCAAGGACTATGTTGATTACTATGTGGACAGCAAGGGCATGGTCAAGAGATACCTTTCTTACAACGCCAAGGGCGAGCTCGTGGCCGAATCCCGCATCATCAAGATGGAAACCGGAAAGCCGCTCCCGGCCGGCAGTTTCGACATCCCCTCGGATTACAAAATCATGGACATGAGCAACATGCCCGGAATGCCGCACTGACGAAATTGGGGCAGGGGCGGGTTCTCCGCCCGCCCCGGCATTTCTCGCATGGAAACTTATAACCCGGATCGAAGCATCTCCCGGCGGTTCATTTACGCCATCGTTCTCACCTCGGTCACCCTGGCGGTCGAGGTGGCGGGCGGGTTCTGGACCAATTCACTCGCGCTGCTTTCCGACGCCGCGCATGTGTTCCTCGATCTGTTCGCGCTCGCCCTCTCGCTCCTGGCCATCAAGCTCGCCGCGCTTCCGCCCACCGAGACCCGGACCTATGGCTGGCACCGCACCGAAATCCTCGCGTCCTTTATCAACGGCATCACCATTTTCCTGATCGCCGCGGGCATCTTCTACGCGGCCGGCGGTCGGCTGTTCCATCCCCAGAAGGTCAACAGCCTGCCCATGTTCATCATCGCCGCGGTCGGCTTGGCCATGAACCTGCTCTCCGCCGTCGCGCTCCAGCGCCACAGCCACCATGACCTTAATGTCAAAAGCGCGTTCCTCCATGTCATCGGCGACGCCGCGGCCTCGGTCGGGGTCATCGCCGGCGGCATCATCATGTTCTTCACCCACTACTTCGTCCTCGATGCGGTCATTTCCATCCTGATCGGCCTGGTCGTCTTTGTCGGCGCCTTCCGGGTGCTCCGCGACTCCACCCACCTCCTGCTCGAGGGCGTGCCGCGCGGGCTAACCGTCACCAAAATCGCCGACGCAATGCGCGCGGTCAAAGGCGTCAAGGATGTCCACCAACTCAATGTCTGGGCCGTCTGCTCCCATATCAGCATCCTCTCCGCCCACCTCGATGTCATGCCCGAGTTCAAGGGCAAACAGGCCTCGGTGATTTATGAAGTCGAACAAATGCTGCTCTCAAAATTCTCAATCTCCCAGACCACCCTCCAGGTCGAGTGCATGATGTGCGCCGAAGGGCCCATGCTCAAAGCTCTCGAACATCTCGCCACCCCTCACGACCACCACGACTAAATAACGATTTTATTTTGGAAGGGCGTGGAAAAAAGAAAAAATCCGATCAGCGTCGGATTGGCTGAGGCCGGGGGCGGATGAGAGGTCGGCGGGGGTGGCTTCGCGGATGCGTTTGAGGCTGCCGAAATGTTTGAGCAGGCTGCGTTTCTTTTTCTCGCCGATGCCGGGGATGTCGAGGAGGACGGAGTTGGAAAGGAGACTGCGGCGGAGCTGGCGGTGATAGGTGATGGCGAAGCGGTGGGCCTCGTCGCGGATCCGCTGGAGCAGGTGCAGGGCCAGATCGGACTTGATCCGGACCGGGTCCTTTACGCCGGGCAGGTAAATCCGGTCGGGCTTTTTTTCGAGCTGTGCGCTCTTGGCCTCGCCGATTTCCCGTTCCTTGGCGATTGACACGAATTCCAAATTCCCAATTCCCAATTCCTTCGCCACTTTCAACGCCACATTCAACTGCCCCTTGCCGCCGTCCAGGATAATGAGGTCGGGGAGGTCCTGCCTCTCCTGGAGGGCGCGCTGGAACCGGCGCGTGAGCACTTCGTTCATCATCGCGTAATCGTTCGCCGTGTCCACGCCCTTGATCCGGTATTTGCGATAGCCCGACTTGTCCGGAGCGCCTTCGAGGAATTTGACCATGGCGCCGACCGCGAGTTTTTCGCCGAGGTTGGAGATGTCATAGCACTCGATCCAGGCCGGCGTTTTTTTCAGGCGCAGCACCCGTTTCAATTCCTCGAGCGCGTCGGCCTTGATCTTGTCGCGCTCGCGGCTCGCGAGCAGGGTCTGCCTGGCATTGGCATTGGCCAGGGCGATCTGTCCGCGCTTGTCCCCGCGCTCGGGCACGAAAATTTCCACCTTGCGTTTGGCCGAGTCGGAGAGCCATTCCCGGATCAGGTCCTGGTCGTCAATGGCAAAGGGGAGGACGATTTCGCGGGGGATGAACCCGGAGCCGAGGTAGAGTTGTTTGAGGAACGAGCCGAGGGTTTCGGGGTCGGGGAGTCGGAGTTGGCGGAGGAAATAGGGGGAGCCGATCACGAGCACGCCGTTGCGGTATCCGAGCCGGAAGACCACGGCGCGGTCGGCCTCGCGGTAAAACCCGAGCACATCGCGGTCGAGCGGGATGTTGACCTCGACTTTTTGTTTTTCGAGCGTGTCGCGGATGGCCGAGATCTGGTCGCGCAGCCGCGCGGCTTTTTCGTATTCTTCTTTCTCGGCCGCTTTCTGCATTCGGCCGGTCAGTTCCGCGATCACTTCCTTGCCCTGGCCGCGCAAAAATTTGATCACCTGCTCGACCCATTTCGAGTAATCCGCTTCGCTTACCTCCCCGGCGCACGGCCCCGGGCACTTGCCCATCTCGAAGTTCACGCAGGCGCGGCCGCGGAACGAGAACCGGTTGCTCTCGCAACGGCGGAGCGGGAAGATTTGCTGGAGCAGGCGGATGGTCTCCTTGACTTTGATGGACGAGGCGAAGGGTCCGAAGATGAGGTCTTTGGTCTTGTCCGGACGGCGGGTGAGCAGGAGGCGCGGGAATTTTTCGCTGGTGGTGACGCGGAGATGATAGTAGGTCTTGTCGTCGCGGAGCCGGAGGTTGTAGCGGGGCCGGTATTTTTTGATGAGGTTGTTTTCGAGGATGAGCGCTTCTTTTTCGGTGTCGGTGACCATAAAATCGAGGTCCTTGATCCGGGGGACGAGGAACTGGAGCATGAAACGGTCGTCGCGGTCAT
>CAIUDS010000125.1 GCA_903897985.1 uncultured delta proteobacterium | reverse complement strand
GGATGGACCGCCCGCGGATATAGGTCAGGGGCTCGACCTGGATCACCCCGAAATTCATCAGGTCCTGGTAGTCCGGCGCCCGCGGCGCCCGGCCCTTCTTCTTGCCGCCTTCCTCGGCGCCGCGCTTCTTCTGGAAAATGAAATCGAGGTTGTCGAAGATGGGCTGCATCCAGGGCTGCATCTTCGCCTGGACATCCCCGGGCAAAAACCCGAGTTCCTTGCCCATGGGGAAGATCGGACGCGACACCAGCAAGCGCTCGTAATTGGTGTCCTCAATGGTCTGGTGCAGCCCGGCCGCGATCGCGAGCAGGGTCTTGCCGGTGCCGGCCTTGCCCAGGAGCGCGACCAGCTGGATTTCCGGGTTCATGAGCAAATCAAAGGCCAGGTATTGCTCCTGGTTCTTGGGCTTGATCCCGAGCGCGCCCTGGCTGTAGTCCGGGAGCTTGACGATCTTCGAGTCCTTGCCGCTGAACCGGCCGTAAGCCATTTTCCCGGGCTCGGACTGGGGAGAGAAGATGGCCAGCCGGTTGGGAAAAAAGCCGTCCTCTAAAGCGATCCAGCCCTGATCGGGATAATAATATTGTTGTCCTCAAACTTGAAAATCGCCTGCGGGTCGTACAACAGCACATTTGTGTCAAACACAAAATTTTTCTTCATCTTTCCACCTCGATTTATTTCTACCTCAAAAAGAGATTGAGATCAACGGCGGCTGGAAAAGACTGCGGAGAGGGAATATAATCTCGCCGACACCGCATCATAATAAGCAGGCAGGAGAAAAATTTTTATGGCTGTGATCATCCGGACGGAAAGGCTGACCAAGAAATTCGTTGACCTGGTTGCGGTGGACGCGCTGGACCTGGAGGTGGAGGAAGGGGAGATTTTCGGGCTGCTGGGCCCGAACGGCGCGGGCAAGACCACCATGCTCTTGATGCTGACCACCCTGCTCCGGCCTTCATCCGGCACGGCCCGGGTCAATGGATTTGACATCATCAGCCAATCGCACCAGGTCCGCAAATCCATCGGCATTGTTTTTCAAACGCCGAGTTCGGATGACACGCTCACCGGCTACGAGAACCTGAAGCTGCACGGGATGCTCTACGGCATGCCCAAGGCGCTGCGGGAGGAGCGGATCAAGGAAGTGCTTAAGCTGGTGGATTTGACGGAAAGGAAGGACGGCCTGGTCAAGAAATATTCGGGCGGGATGAGGCGGCGGCTGGAACTGGCGCGCGGGCTCATGCACCATCCGCGGGTCCTGTTCCTGGACGAGCCCACGCTCGGATTGGACCCGCAGTCGCGCGAGACCATCTGGGAGTATATCGAGGGCCTGTCGAAACGGGAGAAGATCAGCATCATCCTCACCACGCACTACATGGAGGAAGCGGATAAACTCTGCTCCAGGCTGGCGATCATGGACCGCGGCAAGGTGGTGGCGCTGGATTCGCCGGCCAATTTGAAAAAGGTGATCGGGGGAGATGTGGTGTTGCTCAAGATCGGCAACCCCGACCTGGAGCGGGTCAAGCAACTCGAGTTTGTCAAAAAGGTGCAGGTGAAAGGCAGCTCGGTCGCGCTGACCGTGACCAACGCCAACGAGCATTTATTCGAGATCCTGCAAACCATCGGCAAGGTCGAGTCGGTGGAGGTTCGGGTGCCCACGCTCAACGATGTGTTCCTGTCTTATACCGGCCGGGAGATCCGGGAGGATTCGCCCGAGGGAGGCTGGGCCGAGCGGATGATGAACTACCAGTCAAGGTCATGAACGAGATCACCGGCATCCTGGCAATATGGTACCGCGAGTTCAAGGTGTTCCTCCGCGAGAAGTCCCGGATCGTCGCCTCCATCATCAACCCGGTGCTCTGGCTGCTCGTCTTCGGCGGCGGGCTGGGCTCGAGCGTGCGCATTTCCGGCCTGAACTACCAGGCCTTCATCTTTCCCGGAATCCTCGCGCAGGTCGTGCTCTTCTCGTCCATCTTCTTCGGGGTCTATATCGTCTGGGACCGCAAAATTGATTTCCTCAAAGAGGTCCTGGTCGCGCCCATCTCGCGCACCTCCATCTTCGTGGGCAAGGTCATCGGCGGCACCACCGACTCCCTCATCCAGGTCCTGATCCTGCTCGTGATGGGATGGATCTTCGGCACCACCGGCTTCATCCCCGGCCTACATCTCACGCCCTTTTCCTTCATCGCCGCGTTCCTGATCCTGATCGTCACCACCGTCTCGCTCGTGAGCATCGGCCTGATCGTGGGCTCGCAAATGGAAAGTCCGGAAGGGTTCCAGCTCATCACCACTTTCATCCTGTTCCCCATCTTCTTCCTCTCCGGCTCGCTCTTCCCCATCAACAACCTGCCCCGCTGGCTCGAGCCCCTCACCCTGGCCGACCCGCTGACCTATTCGGTGGACGCGCTCCGCCAGGTCATCCTCGGAACTTCCCGCTTCAGCCTGCTCCACGACCTCTCCATCATGGCCATGTTCATGGTCCTGATGATCGCCCTCGGCACCTATGCCTTCAAAAAAATGAAGCTTTGAGAAAACGATTGGAACCGGAGAAACCTTGCTTACCGATGGTGCGCGACGGTATTATGCGGTCAAGCTCAAGGTTTCCCGAACAACTTCTGACAGGCTTCCTTCAAAGGCCGGATCTTGTTTTCAACCACTTCCCAGACCAAGCCGAAGTTCACCTTGAAATACTGGTGAATCAGCTTGTCCCTCAATCCAGCCATATTTCTCCACGGCACTTCCGGGTGTTTCGCTTTCGTCTCCTCCGAGACGTTCTTGGCGGCCTCGCCGATGATTTC
>CAIUDS010000124.1 GCA_903897985.1 uncultured delta proteobacterium | reverse complement strand
TTTTTCCTCCTTTCCTATCTTCTTTCCTTTCCGCTTTGGAAGCAACTTGAATCCATGGAATATTTCGTTTCCGAAAACAAGATTAACGCTTAACCGGGGATCTCGGTAAAAAATTTGCCAAGTTGGTCCAATTACTCTAGAATTTCAACATGAGCGGGCACGCGCTTTATCCAAGAGCGAGACATGGGCAATAGGCTCAAATCCTTATGGCCGTTGGGATGGCTTTTGCTCCTGAGTCTGCTTTCCCTCCTGCCCCTGGTTTTTTTCCGGCGCGTCATTCACAACGACCTCGCGGTCCAGACTTTCCCGTTGCTGCTCTACGCCAATGACGCTTTCCGGGCGGGGCTGTTGCCGCTCTGGGACCCGTTCCAGGACTGCGGCATGCCCCATTTTTCCAACCCGCAGGCCCACCTCTGGTATCCGACGCACCAGCTCATCTTCTGGACCTCCGGCTACTCCATCTATTCCATGCAGTACGAATTCATTTTCCATTTTTTCCTGGCCGGCCTGAGCCTCTATGTGCTGGCTCGGAAATTCAAGCTCTCGCAGGCCGGCGCGGCCCTCTCTGCCTCCAGCTACATGCTGAGCGGGATTTTTGTGGGCAATGCCGAGCACTTCAATATCGTGATCACCTTTGTCTGGCTGCCCCTGGTCCTGGCCGGTATCCAGGGCTGGTTCGACGATCAACGGAAACGGAACCTCTGGCTGACCGGCATCGGACTCTGGCTGTTGCTCCAGGGCGGAAACCCGAGCACCAACCTGATCGCGTTGTTTTTCATCGGGCTGTTCCTGATTATCCGCGCCGCGGATAAAATTTATGCGCGCGCGCCGGGCAAAGCGCTTCTCGGGCAAATCTTTTCCCTGCTCATGGCTTTCGCGGTCGCGGGCTTGATCTCCGGGATCATGCTGGCGCCGGTGCTGGCGGACTTTGCCGAATACAGCGGCCGCCAGGGGGGCGTGGGCTACCAGGCCGCGCTCGAGTTCAATCCGCTGCGGGTGTGGTCGCTCGTGAGCCTAGTGCTGCCCTCGGCATCTTTTCGCGCGCTGCTGAACGGCTTCGAGGAAACGGGTTCGCCGGGCATGCTCAACTGTTATCTGGGGATCATCACGCTTATGCTCGCGCTCTGGGCGATTTATACGAAGCGCGACCGCGGCCGGCTCATCCTGCTCATGCTGGGTTTGTTTGCCCTGCTCACCGCGCTCGGCGGCCGGTCGGTGTTCCGGGGATTGCTCTATGAAGCGGGGCCGTTTTTCCGGATGTTCAAGCACCCGGCCTTGTTCCGGGGAGTTTTCATTTTGTTTTTATGCCTGCTGGCCGGCTTTGGGCTGGACGACCTCTGCGCGCAGGGACAGAGTTTTGTTGATAAATTCCGCCGGATCGTGTTGCTGGCGCTGGTATGTCTCGGCCTGACCCTGGGGTTCGCCGCGGCGCTCACCGTGGCGCTGGTCCCGGGGGACGCGGATGCGGCGCTGCTGCTGAAGAGCATTTTTCTGGAAAGCCTGCCCATTCAGTTCGGATTGCTCCTGGCTTTGTCCTTCTGGCTGCGCGGCCAGCGGAAATATTGGAAGGCCGGGATCCTGGTCCTGGCGGGGCTGGACCTCAGTTTCATGGTGCAATGGAACCTGCCGCAGATCGCGGACAATTTTGATTACCGCGCGCGCAGCGCCCTGGTGGACTCGGTGGAAAAGCGCAGCCGCCAACTCCGGGGCCTCACCAACCGGAAAAGACTGGACAACTGGCCTGCGTGGGAAAACAATGGCATGGTCTATAAACGGTTCGAGACCTCGGACTACGCCACGAATTCCTCGGTGACTTACGGCCGGGTAATGGACACCGGGTTTCACCAAGTGGTCGCGGAGGCTCCGTATTTTTTCCTGGTCCCCGCGGTTTCCATGCAGGACCGGCTCGAGCTGGCGCTCCCGATTTTTGCGCGCGCCTCGCAAGAAAAGGCAATGCCGGCCATGGTGATGGTCGAACCGCCGCTCCCGATCCGGATCATCCATGACGCCTTTTACCCGCTCGCGTCGCTCAACGCGGCGGGGATCAAGGTGATTTCCTATTCCATCAACCGGGTCGAGCTGGAGTTTGCGAATTCCGCGCCCGCAGTCCTGGCCAGCACCGAAGGTTATCACCCGGGGTGGCAGGCGACCCTGGACGGGAACCAGGTGGACACGGTCAGGTTTAACTTCGCGTTCCGCGCGGTCTATGTCCCGAGCCCGGGCGTGCACCGGCTGGTCTGGGAGTTCCGGCCGAAGAGTTTTTATCTCGGGATTTGGATCACGGCTTTCGGATTACTGCTGCTGGCGGTGTGGATCGGGGTTTCGCGGGTTAGAAGTAAAACCCGGGGCTTGACCGGCTCTTGAGCATTTGAGCAAGAAAGGCTTGCGCTTTATTTATTGCGCCACATTTCAATAAGGGCAAAGGCTTCCTGCGGAGAAATAAAAATGATGTCCTTCCGCGCTTCGAGAAAGCCAACAGTTTTCATAATGTCGTCATAGTGCACTTCCCAGTCGTTGACCCCGTAGAGGATGATTTTGCCGCGGGCAGGCACGGTCAAGGCCTCGGCCTTGATATTGTCGGCCATGGTTTTGGGATCGGTGATCAGGTAGCTGGCTTTTTCATAGAGGACCGGCGGAAATCCGGGGATGTCATCGTGATATTTTCCCATTCCGGAGGGGATGTAACCGATCAGGATGCCCTTGACGAAATTTTGTTCGGCCCAGGGCTGGGCGAATTTTTTAAAGGTCCTCCGGTCGCCGGTGAAATAGAACTGGGGGTCAATGGTCCAGAACAGGTCCAGCCCGGTCAGTTCCATGTATTCCTTGCTCAGGCTCACAAACGCATTCGAGTCACGGTAGAAGCTGGTATAGGTGTATCCGGCCCCGCTGAAGGGCACGAAGAAATCGTTGGCCGTGCGCGTCTGGTAATAATAGCGCATCATGCCCGGGGCGAGTTCGTAAAGCTCGGGCGCAACCGTCCACGCG
Organism: uncultured delta proteobacterium; assembly: GCA_903897985.1. Taxonomy (GTDB): domain Bacteria; phylum RBG-13-61-14; class RBG-13-61-14; order RBG-13-61-14; family DRUE01; genus CAIYYW01. The sequence goes on along the minus strand of CAIUDS010000124.1, from coordinate 2,519 downwards.
ACCTTGACCTTGCCCCGGTCCGGGCTTTGCCAGAAGTCCGGCCGCAGGTAGTGCTCGGACTGGAGATAAATATTGTCGCCGTCCGTGATCGCGAACACCACGGCCAGCTTGTTTCTGATGTCCGGCGGGTTTGACCACTGGTTGAAAGAGGGCAGGGGCCGGATGGGAATGCCGGAGTGAACGGACAGGTTGGGAACCGAGTCCGTGGCCACCATAAACTTGTCCTCCCGAGCCAGCATAATCTCCACGATCAGTTCCTGGAACATGCTCTTCGCGATATAACCGACCACCGGGATATTTTGCGGAAGTTTGCGCAGGAGCCGTTGGCAGGCAAAGAATTCCACGCCCTGGGCCTTAAGGTAGAAGGAAAAGATTTTATGGGCATAAGCGTAGTCGCGGAGGCAATGATGCTCGGGCATGATCGAGGCGATGATTCTTGGGCTGCATTTGGGATAAAGCTCGCGATAAGACCACTCGGTGGCCGTGATCGCATCCTGCCATCGGCCCCGGAAGTCCTCCATCTTTTTCAAACCCGCTTTGCGCGCCAGCCCTTCCTGCTCCGCGGTCACCGGCAGGCAATCGTGGATCGCGCAATAGGTGTCCGCAACATCCACGGTCCAGGGTTCCTCGAAAGCGAACAGCGCGTAACCTTGGAACAGACCCGAGTATTTTTCCCAGGCCTCGCGAAGCGTGATCGTTCCGAGTTTTTGCACGCCGTATTCCTTTTCATAATAGTCCAACCAGATATTCAGTCCGCCCGGTTCGCGCGCCGATTCCACCATGAAAATTCGCGGCTGCGCGCGGTTGACCATGCCCTGGATGATGGTTGCCAGATGCCAGTCGGGGTTGGAGAGTTGTTTGCGCTCGAGCACCTGCAGGGTTTGGGGCGGATTGGAGCGGGGGAAAATTCCCGGGACTTCGCCGGCGCGCGCGAGCGTCGAGAAAATAGCGATCGCTGCCAAAAGCAAAATGGTCTTTTTCATTGCCAAAGTTATGGAGCCGACGGTGAGATTCGAACTCACGACCTGCTGATTACGAATCAGCTGCTCTACCGACTGAGCTACATCGGCTCTGGAGATGATTCTAATTGCCCGCGCGCAACTGTCAAGCCGGTATTCGGCATTCGGAATTGCACTGACCATCCTCCTTCGCCAAGGCTACGGAGGACAAGCTATCCACTAACCCCTGTTCTCTCACCGCAGATGGACGCAGATGAACGCGGATAAAAGGGGGCAGGGGCTGCGAAAAAAAGTGGTGCAGGTCTGCGACCTATTGACCGGATCTGACACTAACCTGTGCTATAATTAAAAACGAGATTTGACACAATTATCGGGAAAAAGGAAAATGAAAGTATGACAAAAGGCAAGCGACAACTGGAAGGCGGAGACATTTTCATCGTTGACAACAGCGATCAAGAGTGGAAAGTCCTGCTCTACATCCAGGAATGGACCAAACACATCAGCCAGCTTGATATTGCCACCGGCTTCTTCGACATCGGCGCGCTGCTTTCCCTCGACGGCCACTGGCAAAAGGTTGACCAGATCCGCATCCTGATGGGCGATGAGGTTTCGCGCGGCACCCAAAAAGCCATGCTCGATGCGCTCGCCGAAAAGATTCCCCAAATCCTGGACCAGAGCATCGAAACCGAAAAAGAAAAAAATGATTTTCTCCACGGTGTGCCCGCCATCGTTGATGCCATCCAGCGCGGCCAGATCGTCTGTAAGGTATATACCAAAGACAAGTTCCACGCCAAAGCCTACATCACCCGCGCCAAGGAAGCCGTGGTCGGATCACAGGCGCTGGTGGGCTCCAGCAACTTCACCACCGCCGGCCTAAAGAAAAATGTTGAGCTCAATCTCAAAGTAACCAGCTCCAGTGAAGTCCAGGAACTCCGCAACTGGTACGAGCACCATTGGGAACAGGCCCACGACTTCAGCGCGGATATTCTCAAGGTCATTCAGCGCCACGCCCAGACCTATACCCCCTTTGAGGTCTATGCCAAAAGCCTCCAGGAATATTTCCGGGGCATCGAGATGAGCCCGGAAGAGTGGGAAACTTGTGGCTCTAAAGTATTCCCGGTCTTGGATAAATACCAGCAGGATGGCTACCGACAACTCCTCAAAATTGCCGACCGATGGAATGGTGCATTCCTCTGCGACGGCGTCGGACTCGGCAAAACCTATATCGGCCTGATGCTCATCGAGCGATTCACCCGCGAAAATAAAAATGTCGCACTGTTCGTGCCCAAAGCCGCACGCGAACCGGTCTGGGAAACCGCCATCAATAAATACCTGCCCGATGTCGGCCGGGTGTTCAGCCACCTCGCGCTTTATAACCATACCGACCTGGGCCGGGGCGGCGAATGCGAAAAGGATATCCGGAATGTCCAGGAACGCGCCAATGTCATCATCATTGACGAAGGCCACCATTTCCGCAACCCCGGCATCGCCGGAAAAGGCGAAAAGAAGCCCTCGCGCTATCGCATCATGGAAAAAATCGCCAAAGGCAAAAAATTATTC
>CAIUDS010000123.1 GCA_903897985.1 uncultured delta proteobacterium | reverse complement strand
GCTCGGTCCGGTTTTGGCTGAAAGCGGTATCGCGGAAACCGGCTTCTCCGAATAATCGCGCCTGGCTTGGACCTGGCTGAACCGGCTTTTGCTCTTCATCCGCGGATGAATCGCCCCGACCCTCTCCTTTTAGCCATTCCTCCAGGCCGGCCCGCAGGAACCTCCATTCCCGTCCCACCCGGTTGCAGGGAAGCCGCCCCTGCCGGGCCATCTCTCCCATGGTCTTTTCACTTACTCGGATAAAACGCGCGGCCTCGGCCAGATTCATTATTCTCGGATATTCATTCTCAATTCCTGCCATACTCGGTTATCCTCCCTTATCTTCCGTTATCTTCTTTTAGCATGTTTCGGACAAAAAGTAAAACCGCGGCTTCCGGGAGGGAAAATTTTTAAAATTTTCCGACTAAGTCTGTTTAAATTCAACTGGCGCGGATTTTAAGAAGATTCAGCCCTTGACAAGTTGGTCTTGAGAAAGTTAAGTAGAGAAGAATGGGATGGAATGAGATCAGGCGGTTTTTGCAGGAGCCGGGCAGAGAATATGGGCCCACGCCGTTTTTCGCGCTTAATAGCGACCTGAAGGCGGAGGAGTTGGTGTGGGCGCTGGAGGAGTTGGCCCGGGCGGGCATGGCCGGGGTGTTCCTGCATCCGCGGAGCGGGCTGGAACTGGACTATTTGAGCGAGGAATATTTTAATCGGATCGGGCTCGCGATCGAGACTTGCGCGCGGCTCGGGCTCAAGGCCTGGCTCTATGACGAATACAACTGGCCGAGCGGGCCCGCGGGCGGGAAACTTTTGGCGGCGCATCCGGAGTTCCGGCAGAAATATCTCGACTGGGTGCGGCTTCCCAAGTCGCGTAAAAGCAAATATTTGGAATTGCCCGGCGAGGCGGTGTCGGCATTTTCAATTGGGGAAGAATTGCAAAAGCTGGAGGGGGTTTTCGAGGGCAAGCGGGTGCAGGTTCCGTCGCATAGCGATCCGGTCCTGGTTTTTTATGAGGCCGAGTGCCGCGACCGGATGTTTGTGAATTCCTGCGCGCCCTGGGTCCAGCCCGAGCCGGGATATATTGATCTGATGAACCCGGCGGCCGCCGCGGAGTTCATCCGGCTGACCCACGATCAATATGCGCGCCGCTTCTCCGGCCATTTTGGAAAAACCATACCGGGGATTTTCACGGACGAGCCGCAGCATTACAACGGCTTTCCCTGGAGCGCGGTTTTTGCGGAGAGGTTTGCGAAGGAATACTGCTATGATCCGAGGGAGCGGCTTTATCTTCTGGTTGAGGACCGGGAGGGATGGATTAAATTCCGGGTCTCGTATTACCGGCTGGCGGACCGGCTGATGAACGAGGGATTTTATCAGCCGCTTGCGAGTTGGTGCGAGGCTCACGGCTTGATCCTGACCGGTCACCTGGGCATGGAGGAACGGCTGACGCAGATGGCGGTGAACCACGGCGGTATATATCATCATTTGTCGCGGCTGGCCATGCCGGGTCTGGACGCGCTGGATGTGGGGGACGGTCTTACGGGCGGGCTCGGGAACATGGAGGCCCCCAATTTTGCGGTGAAGGCGGCGAGTTCGGTGGCGCACCTTTTGGGCCGGGAGCGGGTTCTGTGCGAGACCGGGGGCGGCGCGGGCTGGCAGATGCCGCTCTGGAAGTTCAAGGTGATGACGGACTGGCTGTTCGGGCTGGGGGTGAATTTTTTGAACCCGCACCAATGCCTGCTTTCGATCAAGGGTCTGCGCAAGCGCGACTTTCCGCCCAGCCATTTCTGGCAGGAGCCCTGGTGGGAATATTACCCGGAGTTTTCAAAATATGTGGCGCGTTTGAGTCGGCTGCTCAGTTCAGGAGAGCACCGGGCCGAGCTGGCAATATTGGTCCCGGGCCCGGAGTTTCAGGCGCGGAGCCGGGGCCGCGGATATAAGAGCGAGCAGTTGCAGGATTTGTCTGGGCAAATGGAAAACTTGTGCGCGACCTTGCTGGAGGCGCAGCGGGATTTCGATTTTATTTTCGAGGACGCGATTGGGGAAGGCAAGGTCAGGACGGAGTCGGGCAGGATTTTGGCGGGCGCGGAGAGTTTCCCGGCGCTGGTGGTTCCGGGGATCAAGGTGATTTCCAAGCCGAGCATGGAACTCCTGGAGAAATTTGCCGCGGGCAAGGGGTTCATTTTTTTCCTGGGGCCGCTGCCGGACTTTGACGAGCAGGGCGAGGACACTCTTGCGTGGCGGGCGCGGATGCTGGGGATGCGGGAATCGGTGACCATTTTCGCGGAACCGGAAACCGCGCTCTTGTTGTTGATGGACGCGCTGGCCCGGGTTCGGCCGGCGGAACTGAATTTGAGTTCGGCGGGGATGAAGCTCATTGTGCACCGGCGCCAAATCGGGGACGATTTCATATATTTTCTGGCCAACCTGGATCCGGGCCGGTTGCGGCTCTCGGCCGAGCTTAAAACCGAGAAGCAAGGGGTGGAAATCTTCCTGCCTTTCTCCGGCGAAGTCAGGAAAATTCCGTTCGCGCGCAAGGGCAACGAGCTCTCTTTTCAACTGGACCTGGCGCCGCTGGAGTCGCTGGTCTTGATCTGCTCGGACGCGCTCGAGCCGTCCTGGGTTTCCAGGACCGACCTGTTCATAACGGAATATGATTCGGAAAAAATATCGGGTTTCTTCCCGGAGCCGGAAGCGAAGCTCAAGCTTGGAGATCAGGAACTCAAACTGGAATCAAGCGCAACGCTGCCGCCGGTCCTGCCGGTTCCAGGGCCGTTCGCCTTTTCCGCGCTTTCCCCGAATATGTTGCGCTTGGGTCCGTTTTCCGTGATCACGAGCAGGAGCGGAACGCGGCCGCGCTCGGACTTAAAAAAGGAATTTTTTTTCTCGGGCCGCACCAAGGTTATGGTCCGCGCCTTGCGGCCGGTGGTGGGGATGCTGAATTTGGTTTTGCGGCCGGAGTCGAAATATCGGGAGCTGGTTTATGAGGGGTTCGGGCGGCTGGAGGAAGACATGGCTCGGTTCGGGAAAGTGCTGGGGATCGGGCTTTCCCGGATGGGCTTGTATCAGGCGATAGACCTTTTGTTCCGGTTTTCAGAGTACCTTCCGCTGCCGACCCTGTTCCGGAATTATCCGCCCGCGGGCGCGTTTTACGAAGCGGCTATGGATTTCGAGTTGGAGCTCGACCCGGGAAAAATGGAACTAGTCTGGGAAGAGCTGGGCGAGACGGTGGAAATTGAGCTCAACGGCGAGGTCCTGGAAGAGAAGCCTATCCCGGCGCGGGTGTGGGATAGCGCGAATGTGAGCTTGGAAATCGGAGGGCGCCTGCGCCAGGGGAGAAACCATTTGAGCTTCCGCAGCCGCATGCCCGGGTTTGCTAGCCTGTTCCCCAGTTTCCACACCCTGGAGCCGATCGCGCTGAGCGGGGAATTCGAGGTCGGGAAAAAAAACTTGCTGGTCGGGGCGGGGAAATTCAAGCCGGCCGGGGACCTTTGCGGGCTGGGCTATCCGCATTACCGCGGCAAAGTCAGGTATCAGGCGGAAGTGGAACTCGGGAAGGAGTATTTGGATTTTTATCTGCTATTGGACTGCGGGGAGGTCCGGGACCAGGTGGAGGTGCTGGTGAACGGCAAGAGCGCGGGCAAAAAAATAGGCCCGCCTTACCAGTTTCCGATCGGGGAATTGGTCCAGGCCGGCAAGAACTCGATGGAATTCCTGGTCTCGAACACCGCGGCCAATCTGTTGTCCACGGCGGAGCCCTGGGGCTTGCTGGGGCCGGTGATGATCCTTCCGTTCCATAAATTCACCAAAACCAAGGCAGACCTTATTCCAAAGGCGTGACCAAGGTCAGGCGAATTTGGCGGTGAACTCTCCGGCCTTGATGGCCCGGAGCAGGAGGTCGGGGTCCGAGAAATTTTCGGTCTCGATCCATCCGCGGCCGAGGTCATAGAGTTCGTGGGCGTCATCGGTGGCGATTTTGGGCAAGGCGATGGAGCTGACATCGTATTCCGCGGTGTAGAACCCGCGGTGGGTGATCTCGATGGCGTCAATGGGGAAGGGCGCCGCGGCCACGCGGGCCGAGATTTGCTCGGGGGTAAGGTAATAGGCGCGGGGGTGGCAAAGCACCCGCAGGGTTTCGCGCACGCCCCTGATTTCGAGCAGGTGGTGGTAATTCCAGGGCTCGTAATCGTGCTCGATTCCGGGCAGGACCATGACGGAGCCGGAGAATTTGCGGCCCAGCAATTCCAGGCGCTCATAATAATCGGGCCGGGTCATGTATTGGTGGTCGGTAATGGCCACGCAGGCAAAGCCGCGCCGCTGATAGGCGGAGATGATTTCCTCGGGCGCATGCATCCCGTCGGAAAGGTGGGTATGGATATGGAGCGCGCAGTTCATTTCCGGCCCGGCGTTTTTGGTGTTTTTTAGAAGAAGCTCTGGGGGATGGTTAGGCGGTCTCCGGGCTGGAGCGGCACATCGGGCTTTTTGCCTTTGCGGATGTTCTTGATCTTGACTTTGATGCGGCTGGCGCTGCCATCGGGGTTTTTCCGAGTGATGACCGCCTTGTTGGGAGAAGCGTAATCGGTTAAATCCCCGGCCGCGATCACCGCGGAAAGCACGGTCAGGCCCGGCTGGTAAGAGATTTTGCCGGGGGTTTTCACCGCGCCCTCCACCCAGACAAAATTTCTGCTCAATTCTTCCGAAGAGGTGCTGGCGATGAAGACGAAATCCCCGCCATAGACCGGCTGGTCCTCGCGCAGGTCTCCGTCGAGGAGCAATTTTTTCAAATTCACCTCGACCCGGTTGGGGTCGTTGGCAATGGCTTCGGCAATGTCCTTGCCGCTTTTGCCGCTGCCGATGTATCCGCGGATGATGTAGGCGTAGGTGCCGGCATCTTCGCTGGCCCCTCCGGCGTGGGAAATAATTTTCAAGATAGTGGTCGAGTTGGTATCGAGGAAGTAGCTGCCCGGCGATTTGACCGCGCCTTGGATCACCACCTCCTTGGAATGATATTCCATAATCTCGACATTGACCACCGGGTTTTGAAAATATTTTTCGGCCAAAGTTTTGGTCAACTCATTCTTAAACTCGGCCACGGTTTTGCCCCCGGCCTTGATGTCGCCCAGGACCCAGAAGGTGATGGTTCCCTGGGGAGTGATGATGCCCTCGGTGGTCACGCTGTCTTCCCCGTTCACCAAGATTTTGATCTTGTCGCCCGGCCCCAGCACATAGTCTTCCTGCGCCAGCGCCCGGCCGAAGCCGGCCGCGAGCAGCAAGAACAGGAGCGCCAGTTTGAAGCGGTTGGCAATCATCTTGGGCCGATCATGATGGTGGGATTGAAAGTGACTCCCACGAAAACTATGGTGACTTCGGTATCATAGGAGTAGAAGGGCCCGGGATATCCCGGGACAAAATCGCTGACTTCCCCGTCTATATTGGAATTTCGGAGATTATAGTTGCCGCTGGCGTTGAGGCTAAGATAAGATTGGTCATATTTCATCAAGATATCCCAGGTAACTCCCGCGTTCGCCATCATAACCGAATCCAGCCGGTTTTCCGCCCAGACCTCTTCCAGGTCCAGCCGGTCCCGGTCGAAAGTATCTTGCCGATAAGAACCGCCAATTCCCGCGTGCAGATGTTTGCCGAAATAATATTCAAAGTTGGCCCGAGCCATCCAGTAGGAGAAGAAAAGATTTTGCCCGTAGGTGCTTTCCGAATACTCTCCACCTAAACCGAGGTTGTATTTAAACTGCTCTTGGGTGGTCAAAGATAATCTTGCCACCGG
>CAIUDS010000122.1 GCA_903897985.1 uncultured delta proteobacterium | reverse complement strand
CCCGGAGTGTCTGAAGGATGGCGTCAAATACGGGGAGACCAAGGGGGCTTTCCGCGACAAATGGTGGAACTACCTCGAACGCGGACAGAGCTACCTCGAGGGCGGGTGCTACGAGGCCGCGCTCAACGACCTGGACCGGGCCATCGAGTTGCGCCGGCAAATGGTCAAGAACGAGCATGACAAAACCCGCGCCCGGACTTACGGCCTCCATTTCGTGGACTATTTCCCGCACCGCGAAAAAGGGATCGCGCTTTATCGCCTGGGCCGGATGGACGAGGCCAGGACCGAGCTCGAGCAAAGCCTCAAGGCTGTCGAGTCGCAGCGGGCGCGGCAATACCTGGATATGGCGGAGATGGCGAAAAAATCTCCCGGCTCAAGCTGCGGCGGACAAAAAGCGCCGGGGCAGGAGAATAAATAAAAATTGGCGCCGGGCAGGAATGCCCGGCCGCACTGAATAAAGGCGCTTCCGCCTTCGCTCTGGTTACAGAGCTACGGCGGACGGGCGCACGAGAAAGGAATCGCGAGCAAGCTCGCTCGCACATCATTAAAAGCTCAGAAGAAAGGTCGAGTAAGATGAAGAAAATATGGGTGGCGATGATGGCGTTTTGTGTGCTCGGATCCGGGACCGCGCTGGCGGCCAAGGCGCCGGAATGCGCGAAGGACGGGGTCAAATACGGCGTGACCAAAGGACCTTTCCGCGCTGAATGGTGGAATTATCAGGAACGGGCGATCAGCTATATTGACGGCGGATGCTATGAGCCGGCGCTTCAGGATATTGAGGAAGCGATTAAGATTCGGGATCAATTAGTTCCCAAAAGCCAGAGGGTTGACGGAAAAGCCTGCGATCAGCGCCGCGCCCGCACTTACGGAATGCATTTTCCAGACGCAAGTTATTTCGGCCATCGCGAGCGCGGGGTGGCGCTTTATCATCTCGGCCAACTGGACGAGTCGCAGAAAGAGCTGGAGTTCAGCTTATCCTGCGTGGAGTCCAACAAGGCCCAGTATTATCTGGACCTGGCGCGCAAGAAAAAACTCGAGACCAGCGGGCTGGACAAGTCCCCGCCGACCCTGGAGGTGGCAAGCCCGAAGGACAAGAGCTATGTAAAGGAAGCGGGAATCGAGCTTCAAGGCCAGGCCGCGGATGATACTTTTGTCAAAGAGGTCTGGATCGCGGGCGAGCCTTTGGCGTTCCCGGTGGCGGACAAGGTGATCCCGTTCTCGCAGCCCGTGGAGTTGCAGCCGGGCTGGAACAATATCAAGCTGCGCGCGGTGGACCTGACCGGCAAGGACACCAGTCGGGACTATTCGCTGTTCCTCGATCAGCAAGGCCCGGAGGTGACTTTCCAGGACATCAAGCAACTCGCCGGCGCCAATGTCGAGGTTGCGGGCGAGGTTACTGACGAAAGCGGCGTGGTAAAATTCGCGCTCAATGGCCAGGAAGTCCAGCTCTCCGCCGGCAAATTCTCGGCCCGGCTGGATGTGTCCAAAGACTGGAAAATCTGGTTCAAAGCCGTGGACAAAGCGGGCAACGAGACCGAGGGCGTGATCAACTTGAACTCCGAGCCCAAGGGCGCGCGCCTCGAACAAGAGGAGCCGTATCGCCTGGCCGGCCTGGAAAACGACTGGCAGACTTATCCCGCGGTCCCCTGGCAGCCCATGAGCATCCGGATGCGGGAACTGGGCGAAGCCGAGGCGCAAATCGCCTTTACCGAGCTTTACTGGAACTTGAAGGAGCAATATCAGAATTACACGGACACCACGCCGCCGGAGATCAAGCTGCGCGGGCTTAAGACCGAGCAGACGGTCTATTTCCCCGAGCTTTATCTCGAGGCCCTGGTGACCGACGCGAACCCGATTGTCGAGCTCAGCTTGAACGGCAAGAAGCTGGCCAAGGCGCAGAGCAACAACATCTTTTTCAATCAGATCATCCCGCTCGCCGTCGGGCCGAACACCATCAAGCTCCGGGCGGTGGACTCGAAGGGCAACGCCGCGGAGAAGATAATCAAGGTTAACCGGGTCACTCCCGCGGTGCATAAAATGGAAGAGCGCATGGTGGTGAGCATGCTCCCGTTCTACCAGTCCGGGCCAGTCCAGGAAATCAGCCCGGTGGCCTACGATAATTTGATCAGCGCCATCGTGGGCCAGAAGCGGTTCAACTTCGTGGACCGGGCCTTGGTGGACAAAATCGTGCGCGAGCAAAAATTGAGCGCGGAGCAACTGGTGGACCCCAATTACACCCTCAAAGTGGGAAAATTGACCGGGTCCGAGGCCATGATCATCGGCTTCGTAAAGGAAGCCCCCAACAGCATCGAAGTTTATGCCCAACTGCTCGAGGTCGAGTCCGGGCTGATCCTCGAAGAAAAAGACGCCTTTAACCGCGACAAGAGCCTGGAGGCCCTCAAATATCTCACCCGCGGCCTGGCCATCCGGCTGCGCGAGGACTTCCCCATCCTGGAGGGCAAGGTGGTCAAAGCGGACGGCAAAAACATCACCCTGGATTTGGGGGCATCCCAAAAAATCAAGCCGGGAATGAGGGTGATCTTCTTCGTGGACTCGGAGATGAAAGACGCGGAAACCGGAATGAATTTGGGCTATACTACCGATAAGATCGGGCTCGGCAAAATCGTCTCGGTCTCCGACCGGACCAGCACGGCCGAACCCATCGGCAAAAACGCGGGGGTGGCGCCGGACAAAAAGGTAATTACCAAATAGGGGTAGTGTCCCTTAAATTGTGGTGCAGGCATCTTGCCTGCCAACTCGTTGATTTTGCAGGCTGGAAGCCCGCGCCACAACTGAAGCGGGTGCGATAAGGGCGGGGCAAATACGCCCTTGAGATTGAATTTAAGAAGGGGGAGGACTAATTTGAAAAAATTTAAGCTTGGGTTTAATGGGGCAGTTTTATTGGGCTTTTTCCTGATTAACTCCGTTTCCCTCGCGGCGCCGCCTGCCATCATCAATCCCAGCTTCTTCTACACCTCGCCGCCCAACCCGGTCGGCTCGGGCGCTCGCGCCATGGGCGTGGGCGGCGCTTTCATCGCGGTGGCCGATGACGCGACCGCGGCGAATTGGAACCCCGGGGCCTTGATCCAGCTGGAGCTTCCCGAAGCCAGCGTGGTGGGCGATTACAGCCTGGGCGATATTGCCGGACAGACGGTCCAGTTGTATAACATCAACTACTTGAGCGCATCCTATCCCTTCACCGTCAAAAACATCAACATGATCCTTGCCATCAACTACCAGCGACTCCTCGATTTCAACCTGGATTTCGACAAAACCGTTAATACCTCTATCCTTTCCGACAGCTCCTCCACCTTCCTCCTTAAAGGCACCGGCAATCCCGCGGATGTCAACCAGTTCAATGTGGTTTCCGTGTCCGGCCTGAACCTGGATGAGCAAACCAAGGTGAAGATGAACACCGTGGGCTCCCTGGGCGCGGTTTCCCCGGCCTTTGCCATTCAGATCACGCCCAAATTCAGCCTGGGTGTTACCGCCAATTTATGGAGAGACGGCTGGATCCGGGGGGAAAAATATTCCTCAGGCAGCTCCGAAACGGTGGAAGGCATACAGTCGCAATCCAATGCCCTCTGGTATGACTCGGACGGGGATTGCACCTGCAACGGCGGACCTTGCTCCCCGGGGGATTTCGTGGATAACCCGGCTTGCTTGGACAGCCTGATCCCGCCGTCCAAGGTGGGAGGGGGAGTCAACCCCACCTATTCCAACGGCCACCCTTATGAGCGGATTGATCGCTTCAGCACCCGCATGAAAATGG
>CAIUDS010000121.1 GCA_903897985.1 uncultured delta proteobacterium | reverse complement strand
TGCGGACACTCCTGTCCGCACACCTTAAAAACCGTTATTTTTTCTTCTTGCCGCCGCCCTTGTCCTCGCTATGGCCTTCCTCAACCACGCCCAGCAGGTCGTCTTCGTGCAGGATCAGGTGTTCCTCGCCCTTGATCTTGAACTCGCTCCCCGCATACTTGGGAAAGACCACCTTGTCCCCTTTCTTGACCTCCAGGTGGAACAGTTTGCCGTCCTTCAGCGTCCTGCCCGGACCGGCTTCCACCACGATCCCCATCTGCGGACGTTCCTTCGCCGCATCCGGAATGATAATCCCGGACTCTGTCTTTTCCTCTTCCGATAGCCGCTTGACCAGCACCCGGTCGCCCATAAGTTTCACCTTCATTGAAAATCCTCCTTGCCAATTTTTGATCGGCGCATGCGCCGATGATTTGCGTGAGTTCAATATAAGTCATTTTCCCGGGGATGCAAGCCCGCTTTTCGTCCCGCGCTAATTTGACAGGGAAATGAAAATTGGCTATCTTAAAATTGGTCATACCACCAGACCGCCCGGGGATTGGGCAGGAGGAAAAATGTCGGAAATCAGGGGATCGGAAAGCATGATGGGCGGGTTCGAGCCGGTCAAGCGGGAGGGCCTGTCCGACCAGGTTTATCAGAACCTGCGCCGGATGATCGTCTCGGGCCGGATCGCCCCGGGCGCGAAGCTGCCGCCCGAGCGCGAGCTGTCGCTCAAGTTCCAGGTCAACCGGGGCGCGGTGCGCGAGGCCCTGAGCCGGCTGTCGGAGAACCGCCTGGTCCGCATCAAGCAGGGGAGCGGCGCGGTGGTGAACGACTGGACCGGCAACTTCCGGCTGGACTTTCTTACCGACCTTGTATTCGTGGATGGCAAGATCAATTTCAAGGTGTTCCGGAGCGTGCTCGAACTGCGAGAACTGATCGGGCCGGCCATGGCCGGGTATGCCTGCTCAAGAGCGGGCAAAGCGGAGATCGCGGAACTCGAGAAACTGGGCAGGGAACTTGTCTCAAGCCGGAACCAGCCCGAGCGGTTCCAGCAACTCGAATACCGTTTCAACCAGGTCCTGGCCCGCGCCAGCCACAACCTGGCCTTCGAGTTCATGGTCAATTCCATCGGCAGCATTTATTTGGAGAACGCGAAAATTTTCCAGCTCGGCATCGCCCCGCTGCTCAAGGCCGCGGACAAATACCGAGAAATCGCGCAGGCGGTGCGGGACGGGAATGAGAAAAGGGCAAAAATGCTTATGAACGATTTGTTCGAGATTTCAGGCCGCGCTTTTTACCGGCTGCTGGAGAACGGGGCGCGCAAGCAAAAGGAGAGCAAAGATGGCGGAAGGGGCTGAACTGCGGGATCCCAACCGGGAATTGGTGGACGGGATTTTTTCGCTCAAGCTCGAGGATTTTCCGCGGGTGATCCGGCTCAATGAGGCGATGATGAAGGCCGCGCCCGCGGTGGCGCTGGAGCGGTCGAAGTTGCTGGTGGACTATCACGAGCGGCACGGGTTCGAGCTCAAGCATCCGCAACTCCGCCAGGCCGAGGCGCTCAAATATATTTTGTCCCATCTCACCCCGGTGATTTTCCCGGACGAACTCTTGGTGGGCTCGTGCACCGAGCATCGGCGCGGGTGCGTGATGTTCCCGGAGTTCCAGGCCGCGGTGATCTGGCCGGAACTGGTGAAGCTGCCGTTCCGCAAGGCGCATCCGGTCGCGGTCAGCGCCGAGGCGATCGAGGAATTCAGTTTCCGCATCTTTCCCTATTTCAAGGACAACAACATCCACGAGCGGACCAAGAAGATCGCGCCGCGGCCGGAGAGCATCAAGCTGATGGAGCGGATGGTGTTTTATCTGATCGCGCAGCCCAACGGCGTTTCCCACCTGATCCCCAATTATCCGATTGCCATCCGGCTCGGGTTCAACCGGATCAAGGAGATGGCGCGGGAAAAAGAAAGCCGACTCCAAGGCGGCGACCGGGATGCCGCGGCAAAGCGCGAGTTCTACTCGGCGCTCGAGATCGTGTCGGACGGGGTGATCGAGTTTGCGCGGAACCATTCGCGTCGGTGCATGAAGCTGGCGGAGTTGGAGCGGGAGCTCGAGCGCAAGCGCGAGCTGGTCGAGCTCTCGAAGATGCTGCTCCGGGTCCCGGCGGAGCCGGCCCAGACTTTCTGGGAGGCGCTGGAGGGCATGTGGATCACGCACGCGGCGGTTTTGCAGGAGAACTCGGATCTGGCCGTGAGCTTCGGAAGGATGGACCAGTTTTTGCTGCCCTATTTTGAGCGCGACCTGTCCGAGGGCCGGCTGGATTTGAAGAGGGCGCTCGAGCTGCTCATGTGTCTCTACATCAAGACCAACGACCACACGCCCCTGGTGCCCTCCATGGGCGAGGCCCTGTTCAGCGGGTCGGCCACCAACCAGAGCATCACCCTGAGCGGGGTGGACGCGGAGGGCAGGGACGGCACCAATGTTTTAAGCTACCTGTTTGTCAAAGCCACCGACCTGCTCCGGCTGCGCGAGCCGAATGTGGACGCGCGGTTTCATAACGGCTCGTCCGAACTTTGGTATGAAAAAGTTCTGGAAACGGTCCGTTCCACCGGGGCCGCGCCGGCGCTTTACAATGACGAGGCCATCGTGCCGGGCTTGCAGGCCAAGGGCGCCAGCCTGGAGGACGCGCGCGACTACGGGGTGATCGGGTGTGTGGAGACCACGGTTCAGGGCAAGGTCTATGGCATGACCGGGGCCATTTTGCTCAATCTGGCCGCGGTGCTCGAACTCGCGCTCAACAACGGCGTGCATCCTTTCTCCGGCATGCAGATCGGGCCAAAGACCGGTTACCTCCATGACTTCCGCGATTTCGACCGGGTCTGGCAGTCCTTTTGCGGCCAACTGCAATTCCTGGCCGACCATTCGGTGGACGCGGAAAAAGCCTATGACCAGGCCCATGCCGAATTGCATCCCGTCCCGCTGATGAGCGCGATGATGGACGGGCCGATGGAAAAGGGCAAGGATGTGACTGTGGGCGGGGCGACCTATAATTCGAGCGGGGTCTGGGTGGTGGGACTCGCGGATGTGAGCGACTCGCTGGCCGCGCTCAAGAAGCTGGTGTTCGAGGAAAAACGGTTCAGCGCTCAGGAGTTGGAAGCCGCGCTCAAGGCTGATTTCAAGGGCTATGAAAAAATCCAGGCCGCGTGCCTGAGCCGCGGTCCCAAATACGGCAATGACGATCCCGAGGCGGACGAGCTGGCGGTGAAAATTGTCAATGCGGTTGACGGGGCTTACGGCAAACATTTGAATTTCCGGGGCGGTCCTTATCATATCGGATATTGGACCATGACTATGCACACGGGATACGGAAGACTGGTGAGCGCGTTCCCCTCCGGAAGGAACAAGGGCAAACCGCTCGCCAGCGGGGCCACGCCCGTGAGCGGGGCTTCGCGCAAAGGCCCGAGCGCGGCGTTGTCTTCCACCGCCAAGCTGCCCCCGGCCGGGCTTGCCAACAGCATCGCCAACAACCACAAGTTCCCCGCCAGCCTGATGAAGGAGCCGGGCAAGCTCAAGGTCCTCGAGCAATTGGTGCGGGGCTTTTTCAAGAAGGGCGGACTGCAGGTCCAGTTTGTGATCGCGGACAAGGACACCCTGACGGCGGCCATGAACAACCCGGAACTGGCCAAGGACCTGCTCGTGCGCGTGAGCGGATATACCGCTTACTTCGGGGACTTGAACCGCGACATGCAGCAGGAGATCATCGCGCGCACGGAGGATCAAATCTAGATGAAGCGTCTCGAACTATTCGCATTATTTTTGCTCTTGTTGGGCTTGGCCTTTTCCGGCCAAGCGGCTGAAAAGATTTTCCCGGTAAATTATTTCGGCTTCCCCATGGACCTGAATTGCGAGGCCAAACATTCCGGACCCGCGGCGAAAACCTTTGCGCAGTTGCTGGACAAGGATTTCCAGGAGGTTGAAAACTGTTATGCGGGCCTGGCGCGGCTGTCCGAGAAATACCGGTTCCCCCAACAGGGCTACAGCCAGGCGCTTTTGTTCTGGAAATTCGCGGAAGTTTTTTCCGGAGCCAAACCCGGCCCGGGCCGGGTTTCCTTTGGGGACGCGGCGCTCGGGCGCAAGCTCATGGGCCGGAACGACAAGATCGCCCTGATCTACAGCCTGCTCAAACGGGCCGGGTTCGGCGCCCGCATCGTAGAGGACCGGGGGCAATACTTCATCATGCTGGAGGTCAACGAGAATTTCGCCGGCGTCTACTCGCCCAGTTTTGAAAATTATCGGCTCTGGGAACCGGGGTTTTCTTTTGAAGGGATCCCGAAGGGGCTGCTTTCGGCCACGCTGAATTTTCCGCCCATTTCCGCCAACGGAGGCCCGGTGACTTTTGAAACTCTGGGCGCGGTTCCCTGGACCGAAACCCGGAAGGGGCCGGAGGTCAGTTTCCGGAGCCTGGAGAATTGTCCGGTAACCTGGAACTTCAGCCGGACCCGTTACCCGGCGTATGAGGAATTCCTGAGCGTCTGGCCGCGGAAGCGGGAAGTCTTTGCCCGGCTCTCCAGCGAAATCTTTGCGCCGTTTAACTTCTCCGCGAAATTCCATCCGGGCCAGAATCCGGAGTTGGAGACTTTTCGGAATGACGACTTTGGCAATTGCATCTTCAAATGGGTGCGAAAGAACACCCCCTATGCCGAGGGTCTGGAGAACATCCGCAATCCGGTGGAGACTTTGCTCAAGGACCGGAAGGGCGATTGCGACGAGTTGTCCCTGGCCTTGATCGCCATGCTCCGGGAATCCGGGATGCCCGCGGACCATATCCGGATGGCCACCTGGCCCAAGCATATGAACATCGGTGTGGCCCCGGTGGGGCCGCTGGCCACGGACACTTTTCTGACCGAGGAATCCTGCCGGTTCCAGGATGAGGGGCTGGAATTTTACATCATGGACCCGTCATATCTATGCCTGAAAAAAACGCCGGAAGGCGGCTCCATCCAAATCCCGGAAGATAAATGCCCGATCCAATGGGGCATATGCAGCTACGAGCGGCTGGGGGGCGTGACTTTCAAGTCCAAGAAAATCGGGGCGAAATAAAAGAGTTGTGCGCAGGCAAGAGTGCCCGCGCCCCTGGAAGGGGAGAAGAAAAATGATCAAGAGGTTGCGCGAATGGTTAAGCTGGTTCTCGCTGGGCCTGGGCCTGAAAGGCCTGGCCAGAATCCTGATGCGCCAGGGCCGGAAGGAGCCCTGGCTCGGCCGCGCGCTCCAGGAGTTCGACGGGGTCTATAAATTTGAGAGCGGCGACCAAAGGTTCTCGCGATTCCTCGTCTTCCAAGACGGCAAGGTGTCCGCGCCCAAAGATTTCTCCGGCGAACATGATTTCCTGTTCACGCTCTACGATGTTTCGCGCATGAAGCTGGGCCGCAGGTCCTCCGACATGGTGCTCGAGATCGTGATCGGGAACAAAATCGGTCAATCCGGGAACCTCTATTACATCTACCGGTTAGGGTTCATCATGAGTTTGTTGGACCGCAGTTTTCGGCGCAAGCAAATAAAAAGGAGTAGCCAGGTTGTCAAGCCCGCAAGCGCAAGCTGAACCGGCCAAAAATACCGGTCTGGTCTCGGACCTGCAGCGGTTCTGCATCCACGACGGGCCCGGCATCAGGACCACGGTTTTTTTCAAGGGTTGCCCGCTAAGGTGCGTCTGGTGCCAGAACCCGGAGACGCTCAAGTTCGAGAACGAACTGGTGTTCTCCGCGGAGCGCTGCATCGCCTGCGGGGATTGCGCCAAGGCCTGCCCGAACTCGGCGATCAAGTTTGACCGGGGGCCGCGCCTCAACTATCAGGTCTGCAAGAGCTGCTTCACCTGCGCCGAGGTCTGCCCGGGACGGGCGCTCGAGCCCGCGGGAAAGGAATATGGCGCGGAGCAGTTGGCCGTCGAACTGCTGAAGGACCGCGAATTCTATGTCCCGGACGGCGGGGTGACCTTGAGCGGGGGCGAGCCGTTCGCGCAGGCGAAATTTTTGCTGGAACTGCTGCCGATTTTAAAGCGCGAGAAGATCCATGTCACCGCGGAGAGCTGCGGGCATTTCAATTGGGAAGCCGCGAAAGCTGTGGTCGAAATGATGGACCTGATCCTGTTCGATTTCAAGGCGCTCGATCCGGATTTGCACGGCCGGCTGACCGGCAAGGACAACCAGCTCATCCTCAAAAATCTGGGCCGCATTCTCGAACTGAAAATCCCGCATCAAATCCGGATGCCCTTGGTCCCGGGATTTAATGACCGCGAGGCCGAGCTCCAAAAAATCGCGTCATACCTGCTGAGCTTGGGCGAAAAGGAACTCTGGCTCCTGCCTTATCACCGCCTGGGCGAGAGCAAACTGAAAAAACTAAATACCCAGATGAAGCCGCTGGGACTAAAAAGCTACTCCGAGCAGGATCTCAAAGCCAAGGCCGAAATCATCGCCTCCTGCGGGCTGGCGGCGCGGACTTTTAATTTTTCCATTGCCGCGCGCTAAGCGGCGCACATCCCGACCCCTTTAACCCATTGTTCGGCAAGCAAAATGAGGCAAAAATGCCACCCGCCAATTTTGGGGGAGAAAAAGCACACTTTGCGCGCAATCGTTGCATCTAATTAAAAAATCCTTCAAAGGAGGCCAAAATGCGAACGACAAAGAAAGGGTTTGTGAAAGGCAATTGGATGCCGGTTTTTTTGCTGGCGGCGGCGATGATCTTCGTCGCGCAGTGCGCGCCCGGCCCGGATTCGGGAAGCGCGGGACCAGGCACAGATGTGATAGACCAAGCATTTATTAAACATCAAAAAGTGTCGCCTTCCGAAAGGAAAGCTGCGGTGGAAAGTTTGCTCGCGAACGGTTTTCAGCCTGGGGTAGCAGCTGCTCCATTGGTTGACCCCGGCACGGGTTTACTGATCCCGGATTATTTTGGCTCTCCAAACTGGGCCATAAGTCCGTCTTTAACAAAATTTGTTGATAAACTCCCTGGGTTAGGACCCGCCAGCGCAAATGCCTTAGGACAATATATTCCGGTTGCGGTTGGCGATACCACCAGTTTTCCCGGTTCTGATTATTATGAAATAGCGGTGGTTGAATATAAAGAACAATTGCATTCGGAACTTACCAATAAAACCCTGCTTCGCGGATATGTTCAGCTATCAACCGCCAATGTCCCCGGCGCTCATATTGCTTTGAGAAACCCGGATGGCCATGCGATTAAGCTGCCGGATGGATCTCAAGCTTATGGAGTGGATAATCCTCATTACTTGGGGCCGGTGATTGTTGCCAAAGGCGCCTATCCGGGTGGAACCGGTCGGCCGGTTCGAGTCAAGTTTTACAATTTGCTCCCAACGGGAATGGATGGAAATCTATTTATTCCCAGAGATATGAGTGTGATGGGATCTGGAATGTTTGAGATAGATGATCCCATGAATCCCGGCTCCACCATTATGGGCAATTTTACCGACAACCGCGCCACGCTTCATCTTCATGGCAACAATACCGTATGGATCAGTGATGGCACGCCTCATCAATGGATTACGCCTAAAGGCGAGACCACGGATTATCCCCAGGGGGTTAGTGTCAGACCAGTTCCTGACATGCCGGATACCGGAAATCCCACTGATGGCACCATGACTTTTTACTGGTCTAACGCTCTCAGCGCCAGGCTCATGTTTTATCACGATCATGCCTACGGCATTACCCGGCTCAATGTCTATATTGGTGAAGCGGCCGGTTATGTAATCACCGATGAAGTTGAGCAGGACCTGATCAATGGAACCAACATATCCGGAGTCAATCCCGGGCTGCTGAAGGTCCTTCCGGACATCGGCATCCCTTTGGTTATTCAGGACCGCACTTTTGTTGATGCTGCTACGATTGGAACTCTGGACCCGA
The DNA here is from genome assembly GCA_903897985.1 of uncultured delta proteobacterium. Lineage (GTDB taxonomy): Bacteria > RBG-13-61-14 > RBG-13-61-14 > RBG-13-61-14 > DRUE01 > CAIYYW01. The sequence continues at coordinate 2,694 of CAIUDS010000121.1, read as the reverse complement.
CCTGGCTGGACATTAATCAGGAAACCTTTGGTTCCACTCCCGGCTTTGCCAATACCGGTGATCTTTGGTACCCCCATGTTTATATGGCAGCCCAAAATCCCTGGGATATTTCCGGCATGAACCCGTTTGGTCGCTGGATGTATGGGCCTTGGTTTTATCCGGTAACCACAATGTTGGATTTTCCACCGGTCCCCAATCCCTATTGCTTGCCTACCCCACCCCCTCCGGGTTCTTATCCAGATGGGGACTATGATTGCAGTGCAACTCCCTGGGAGCCTCCCTACATGCCGGCAACACCAAATCCGTCCATGCCGGGCGAAGGATTTATGGATACCCAGATGGTGAATGGGACGGTTTATCCATATTGGGAAGTTGAACCGAGAGCGTATCGGTTCCGCATCTTGAATGCCGGAAATGATCGTTCCCTTAACTTGCAGTTATATGTGGCTGCGGATCAGAATAGTCCGACCGCGTTATCGGCTCCCATCAGACCCTCGAAGCTAAACGCAAACAAACTCAAGGGAAAATCATTGAGGTTACATTGGAAGGATAATGCCACTAACGAGACCGGTTTCCATATTGAGTGGGCGACGGATAAACAATTCACTAAAAACTTGGGATCATTTGATGTGGGGCCTAATATCACCAAATATCAGGTTACCAAATTGGCTCCCAACAAACAGTATTTCTTCAGAGTTCGGTCATTTAATGATACCAGTTACTCCGGTTGGGACAATCTCTTATCGGTTAAGGCAGCGCCTCGATCTGCGAGTTCCATTTCCAATACTGCCACTGCTCCCCTTAAACCGATTTTGTGTGACGGAGTAAATGCGGTTCCCGTAGGCAGATGCACCGAAGTCGCAATGGTTCCGGTTTCTGGAATGACGCTTCCACCTTTTGATTTCAGTGGAGTGCCCGATCCGGATACCGCAGGTCCGGATTGGATTCAGATCGGCACTGAGGGCGGGTTCTTGCCGGCTCCGGTCGTGATCCCCTCCCAGCCGATTGGCTGGAATTTGAATCCAACCGCCTTTAATTTTGGCAATGTTGATCAGCACTCCCTGGCGTTGGGCACCGCGGAGCGGGCGGATGTGATCGTGGATTTCAGCCAATATGCCGGGAAAACCCTGATCCTTTACAATGACGCGCCCGCGGCTTGGCCGGCTCCGGTTCCTAATAATGACTATTATACCGGCAGCGAGGATCAGACCGCCACCGGCGGCGCGCCCACGGTGCTTCCGGGCAAGGGCCCCAACACCCGCACCATTATGCAAATCAGGGTGGGAACCGCGGTGACCACCCCCAAGCCCGATGTAACTTTAGCCAATCTACAAACCGTATGGGCCAAAGGGCCGGCTGCCAAGCGAGGAGTTTTTGAAAGGTCCCAAGATCCGATCATTATTCCTCAACAAGCATATAATTCAGCATACAATAATACCTTTCCAACTTCGATTGCAGAGCAGTTTGTTTTTGTGAATACTGCCAAGAAGAAATTCAAACCTATTGATGCCAATGGAGCTCTTCAAACTCCGGTAACTTTGCCGATTGAACCCAAGGGTGTTCATGATGAGATGGGCGGGGTGTATGATACGGTCTATGGCAGAATGAGCGGCATGCTGGGGCTCACCATCCCCCCGGGCAATTCTCAGATCGGTTCGTTCCTGCCGTATGGGTTCGCCAGCCCGCCGGTTGATATTATTCAAGGATCCGTGTTTGGCACGCTGGTGGGTTCCCTTGCGGATGGGACTCAAATCTGGAATATCAGCCAGAATGGGGTTGATACTCATACCATTCATGTGCATTTGTTTAATGCGCAGCTGATCAATCGGGTTGGTTGGGATGGCGCGATGATCCCGCCAGATCCAAACGAATTGGGTTGGAAAGAAACCTTCCGGGTCAATCCCTTGGAACAGACTATTATTGCCCTCAGACCCTCTCAACCAACGATTGCGCAATTCCCGTTCTTAAACCAGATCCCCAATAGTGTGAGATTGATTGATCCTACCATCCCTGCGGGAGCGCCGTTAATGGCTCCTCCCCCGGCCGGATGGTTCGATCCGGCGGGAAATGCGATTACGGAAATTCTCAATCATGAGGTAAATTTTGGTTGGGAATATGTGTATCATTGCCATATCCTGGCTCATGAAGAAATGGATATGATGCATGCCACCGCATTTGCACTTCCCCCGGAAACCCCGCTTAGTCTTATACTTACTCCGACCGGGACGGGAGTGGATTTGACCTGGACCCCGGGTTCCGCGAATGCTACCAGCTTTACCATTCAAAGGTCAACCGATAATTTTGTTGCAAATATTCAGACCCTTGGTAGTGTTGCGGGGGATGTTACATTGTATAGTGATCCAATCGGTGGTTCGCCTCCACGGTATTATTACCGAGTATTTGCTTCCAATACGGTTGGAGACGCTTCAATGACCAACTTTCCCTTTATAAATCAGGATTCGGGATTTTCCAATGTAGTGGCTACTCCGTAAAGCGAGCCCCCAAGGTGGTGCGGGCTTCCAGTGCCGTGTGATCGCGGGACAGGCAAGATGCCTGCGCCACAATTTTTTCCGCCGCTTAACCGGGGATCTGGGTTTCCCTAATTCCGCGATCGGATTTATTTCTGATAAAAAAACCTCGTAAATCTGGTATGATGGAGTTGTGCCAAAACCAAAATACCAAACCAACGAGGTG
>CAIUDS010000120.1 GCA_903897985.1 uncultured delta proteobacterium | reverse complement strand
CTTTTTTGTATACTCCGAATAGAGCATCCGGTCTTTGGGGATGACTTTGGTGTAGGTGTCCGCGATGAACTCGATCTTGACCCCCTCGCTCTGTTTCTTGAGGATGATGTCCAGAAATTTCTTTGATACCGGATCGCTGTAAAGGATATAGGTCTGGACCTTGATGGATTGCTGAGCGTTTTCCATCAGGTAATATTTCACCTCAAAGTTTTCCGCGCCCGCGGGGAGCAGCCGCACCGAATTCCCTTCCCGCGCCGGGGGCAAGGCCAGGCTCACCTCCGGCGTGAGGGGCGAAATCTGGAACGGGAAGTCGTCTCGGAAAATCGCGTGCGGGTCGCCGGGGATATAGAGCAGACGCGGGGTTTTGAATTTAACCGCCATGCACGAGCAGGCCAGAACCAGGATCAGACCCAGCCCGGCCATAGCCGAAATTTTTTTATTCCTGTTCATATCCCATCCGGCGTCAATAATATATAGATGCCCGGACCGATTGCAACAAGCGCCTACGGGGCTTCCGGAAAAAAGCGTTTGCGGCTGAGCAAGGAGGGCGCCTGGTTGACCAGCACGCCTTGGAGGAAAAGTTTGGCCCGCGCCTTGATCCGCCGTTTGGGCTCTTCTCCCGCGGCCATCTGCACCAGTTCCAGCAGGTGATAGAGCTCCGGGGCGCCCGGGTAAAACATTTGCCCCACGCTCAGCATTTGCAGGCAGCCCGCGCAATAACCGCAGATGATGTCGGCGCCGGTTTTCTTGGCCTCGCGCACGCGCTTCACAGTGGACTTGCTGAGATCGTAAGGATGATACCCGCTCTCGATGCTGAAGCCGGCGCCGATCCCGCAGCAGACCATCTGCCCCTTGCTCCGGGGCATCTCTTTCACCGTCACCCCGATCCGCTCGAGGATTTTGCGGGGAAGCTCCATGAATTCGGGCCCCAGGAACTTGGCATAACAGGAGTCCTGAACCGTGGCGGTCAATTCCAGTTTGCGTTCGATCTTGATCCTTCCCGCTTCCAGTTCCTCCCACAGGTATCGCACCAGCGGCTTGAATTTGGCCTCGAACCGGATCCCGAACTTCTCGGGCAGCACCCGGCTGAAAATCACCGTGCCCGCGGTGCACATCATCAAAATCTCTTTCGCGCCCATCGCTCCGAAACGCGCGCGCATTTTCTCGCCCTGGTTTTCAAATAAATCGTAAAGCCCCATCCGGTAAATCATCTCGCCGCAGCACCAGTCCAGGCCGCCCCGGATCGGAAGCTTGGGCAGGAGGCTGGTCATGGTCAGATAGGGAACGGCGCAGACATTGCACCCCGGATAAATGAATTCCTCGCACTTGGACTGAAGGTCCCAGCTTAACAGGAGCTTGCGCTCGTCTTCCGGCAGCCGCTCGGCCACATAGGTCCGGAAATTCTCGCGCTCGAGCGGCATGAAATATCGGGCGCGCGGATGCAGACCCTGGTTCTGATACTTGACCCACCATTGGTTCACAATGGTCTCGCACGGGTTCGCGTCATTCGGGCAATAGAGATCGCAGTTGTGGCAACTGGTGCAGGACCGGCTCACCCGCCGGCTCATTTCCCGCCGGTTGATTGCGGCCTTTTCCTCTCGCGCCGCGTCCAGCGGCAGAAACATCTCCGGGCATTTGCTCAGGCACTCCCCGCACAGCTTGCAGTTTTCCACCCGAAATAACTTGTTCTTTTCCGGCAAAACTCAACCCTCGGGAAAAATTCGTTTGCGGCTCAAGATCCGGCCCGCGCTTCCGGCCATCAGCTTGAGCATGATCTTTTGCGCGCGCTTGTCGGCTCGGGATTCCAGGTCCGTCCCCGCGGCATAGGTCAGGAGCTCGATGAGATGGACACACGGCAGAAAGGACGGGTAAAACTTGCCCGCCATCTTGAGCATGAAATAGCAGGTCGCGCAGTAAGGGACGAACAACTCCGCGCCGCTCTTCTTGGCCAGCCGCCACTGTCGCATCCCGCCCATCACCATGTCCATCGGGTTGAACCGCGTGATGCCGTCCGCGGCCCCGCAGCAAATCTGCCGCTCGCGGCATGGGTTCATCTCGACCACCTCCGCGCCCGCCAGCCGCAGCAGCTCCCGCGGCTTCTCCATGAACGCGTTGCCCAGTGATTTCGCGTGGCAGGATTCCTGACAAACCACCTTGCGCCCGATTGGACGCGGAAACTTGATTTCCCCCTTCTTTACTTTTTCCAGCAGCCAGTCGCCCAGATAAATGATCTCGGGCTTGACCTTGAAACCGAAATTCCTCGGCAAGACATTCTTTTGCATGTTATAGCCGGCCATGCAGAACATGATGATCCGCGCCGGATTCGCCCGCTCATACGCGGCTTCCAGTTTCCGCGCTTCCTTTTCCACCCGGCGGAACAGCCCCATCCGGTAATAGACCTCGCCGCAGCAAAGACCCGGCTCGCTCACGATCGTCGCGCCCTGGAACAGCGGGCTTTGGAAAAGATAGGGCAGCACCTGGCCGTTGCACCCGACAAAAATAACCTCCTTCCCGGTCAGGTCGGAGTGGAGGTTCTTTTGCCACTGCTCGACCAAAGCTTTTTCTCCCGGCGTGTAATCCTGTCGCGCGAAGTGCATGAAGTTCCTTTCTTCCACCGGCAGCGAGCCCAGCGCCCGGATCGGGATGCCCTGTTTCTGGTAGCGCTCGAACCAGCGGTAAAGGATCAGGCCGTAGGGCCGGCAGTGGTTGGGGCAGAAGGTGTCGCAGGAAAAGCAACTCTTGCAGCGCTCGATCACCTCGCTCGGCTCGCCCTTGATCAGCTTCTGCTTTTCCGCCTTGGCCTTATCCTCCGAATAGCGGAAAACCGGACACTCGGTCAGGCACTTCCCGCATAACCGGCATTGGTCCAAAACAAAAAAATCTTGCAACTGAAAATCCACTACTTCTATAGTCTAGCCAATCCCGTCTCAAGTTCAATCGCAAGCGCTTCTGGATGTGCGAGCGCCTTTCCTGTCCTCCGAAGCTTCTTCTTGCTCGGACATTCTGTCAGCGAAGGAGGAAGGCGCGATACCTTAAAATTCAATCGCTTACGCTCGCCAACCTCAAGATATTCCTTCCCCGTCAAACGCCTTGTTGTCAAAAAGCAAAAAGTAATTTTTTTTGCTTCTGCCGGACCTCTGTAGTTTCGGTCTGCGGCCAGGGCAGTGCTTGCCTTAAAAGAGTCGTTGCCTTTTAACAAAAAGCAATCCCTTTTTCCCGCCTGTGCATGTGCCCCGGACCTCTTGTCCGTCCGGCTCGCGCTGAAAAACCCGCCGTTGCGGGCTGCCCACGCCCTTGCACTGGTGAAACGGATAAAATTGATTAAGATGATTAAGCCCATAATCGCCTCGGTGCTGCTTGATGCCTCTTTAATCAGCTTAATCTCTTTCCTCAATTTAATCTTCCCAAGCTGCCGTGGGACGCATCTGCAAAGAACCACTCGCATATCACATGG
>CAIUDS010000119.1 GCA_903897985.1 uncultured delta proteobacterium | reverse complement strand
TCCGGGGCACATGCACAAGCGGGAAAAAGGGATTGCTTTTTGTTAAAAGGCAACGACTCTTTTAAGGCGAGCACTGCCCTGGCCGCAGACCGAAACTACAGCGGTCCGGCAGAAGCAAAAAAAATATTTTTTGCTTTTTGACAACAAGACGATTTGACGGGAGTGGTGTATCTTGAGCTGAATTTTATAGAGTCCAAGAAACCGGGTGCGATACACCGCGATCAATTTGTCCTCAAGCCGGGCGCCAAGCGGGTAAAAATTACCATCCAAAAGGCCCTTTGACCTGCCAAGATTACCCGCTAGAGGACTTGGCTCATCTTGCCGGCTTTTTTCAAGGCCGGGGTCTGGGAACATTTTTGAATCCGGCTTGTCTAAATAACTGCCTGAAATCATTGCCAAAACATCAAAAAACCGGACATGTTGAAATCAGCGAATATTTAGGCGATTTGTTCGGTTTTTTGATAAATGGTAAAAATAAAAGGACCACAAGATGTTGTGTGCCTAAATCCATAAATTCGGCATTTTCGAGCATTTTTTCCTTGCGTTTCAGCCGGAATTATGGTATTATTTTCTAGGTAAAAAGCGATTGTTCTAGCAGCTCAAAAATGATCCGGGAGGACCGAAAGTGGACGCGGAATTGAAGAAAGACGACGCGATGGAAAAAGAAGCGAAAATGGATGGCAAGCCGGAGAAATATGATGCGAGCAGCATAAAAATCCTCGAGGGTTTGAGCGCGGTCCGCAAGCGGCCGGCCATGTATATCGGCTCGACCAGCGCGCGCGGTTTGCACCATTTGGTGTTCGAGGTGGTGGACAACTCGGTTGACGAAGCGATCAACAAATACTGCGACACCATCAAGGTGACGGTGCACATGGACAACTCGGTCACGGTGGAGGACAACGGCCGCGGGGTCCCGGTCGAGATTCACCCGCAGGCCAAGAAGAGCAGCCTCGAGGTGGTGATGACCATCCTCCATGCCGGGGGCAAGTTCGACGCCAAGTCCTATTCGATCAGCGGCGGACTCCACGGCGTGGGCGTGAGCGTGGTCAACGCCCTGAGCGAGTGGATGGAGGTCGAGGTCAAACGGGACGGCGGGGTCTACCGCCAGGTTTACGAACGGGGCAAACCCAAAGACCCGGTCAAGCAGATCGGCAAGAGCAAGTCCACCGGCACCAAGGTCACCTTCATGCCCGACAAGGAGATTTTCGAAGCCATCGACTTCCATTACGACATCCTCGCCAACCGCCTCCGCGAATTGGCGTTCCTCAATGCCGACCTCCGCATCCTGCTCACCGACGAGCGCGGCGAGCCCCGCAGCGAGGAATTTTATTACAAGGGCGGCATTGTCGCGTTCGTGGACTACCTGAACCGCAACAAGAATGTGTTCCATAAAAAGCCCATCTACTACTCGGACACCAAGGACGGGGTGGTGGTCGAGATCGCCCTCCAATACAATGACAGCTACAACGAGCAGTTCTTCTCCTACTGCAATTTCATCCACACCACCGAGGGCGGCACCCATGAGATCGGCTTCAAGAGCGCGCTCACCCGGACCCTCAACAGCTACGCCCAGACCAATAACCTGATGAAGACCTTGAAGACCAACCTGAGCGGAGAGGATGTGCGCGAGGGACTCACCGCGGTGATCAGCCTCAAGCTGCGCGACCCCCAGTTCGAGGGCCAGACCAAGACCAAGCTCGGCAACAGCAATGTCAAGGGCATCGTCGAGAGCATCACCAACGAGAAGCTCGCGGAGTTTTTCGAGGAAAACCCGCCCATCGCGAGAAAGATCGTGCTCAAGAGCGTGGAGGCCCTGCTGGCCCGCGAAGCCGCGCGCAAGGCCCGGGACCTTACCCGCCGCAAGAGCGCGCTCGAGGGCAGCTCGCTCCCGGGCAAGCTCGCGGACTGCCAGGAAGAGGACCCCCGGTTCTCCGAACTGTTCATCGTCGAGGGCGAGAGCGCCGGCGGCTCGGCCAAGCAGGGACGCGACAAAAAAAACCAGGCCATCCTGCCCTTGAAGGGAAAAATCCTGAATGTCGAGAAAGCCCGGCTGGACAAGATGCTCTCCAACCAGGAAATCCAGACCATCATCACCGTGCTCGGCACCGGCATTGACACCGACTTCGATCTTGCCAAGCTCCGCTACCACAAGGTCATCATCATGACCGACGCGGATGTGGACGGCTCCCATATCCGCACCTTGCTCCTGACTTTCTATTTCCGGCAGATGAACAAGCTGATCGAGGACGGCTACCTCTATATCGCCCAGCCGCCGCTGTTCCGCGTCAAGCGCGGCAAGGCCCTCCGCTACATCAAGGACGAGGCGGAGTTGGAGAATTATTTGCTCGAAATCGGGGTCGAGAACTCGAAGCTGATTTTAAAGGACGGCAATATCTCGGGTCAAAAGCTGATCGCGCTGATCAAGCAGGTGATCCGTTACTACCAGTTGGCGGAGCATCTGGCCAAAAGGAAAGCCCGCTCCGGCGGCTCCCGCAATGCTTACCTGATTGACACCCTGACCCGGTTCATTGACCTCGAAAAAAGCATCACCGACAAGAAGCTGCTCGAGCACGACCTGGCCAAGGTCATGGCCAAGGCCGCCAAGGAGCATCCCGGGCTCGATCCGCTCGGGTTTGACGGGCCGGAATTGGATGAGGAGCACAATACCTGGCAGGCCCTGTTGATGGCCCAGGAGAACGGGAGCCGGCTCGAACTCGAGGTGGATTTCGATTTCGTGCGCTCGCCCGAGTTCCAGGAACTTAAAAAACTCAAGACGATTTACTCGGAAGTGGGAAAGCCCCCTTATAAATTCCAGACCAACGGCGACCTCAAAGAGTTGGCCGACTTGCGCATGCTCAAGGAAGAGGTGATGACCTTGGCGCGCAAGGGCCAGGAAATCACCCGCTATAAAGGCCTGGGCGAAATGAACCCCGAGCAGCTCTGGGAAACCACCATGAACCCCGAGACCCGGATCATGAAGCAGGTCCGGGTGGAGGACGCCGTGCAGGCCGGATACCTGTTCAACATCCTGATGGGCGAAGAAGTCGAGCCCCGCCGCGAATTCATCCAGAACAACGCCCTCAAAGTCGTGAACCTGGATATTTAGCCTTTTTCCACGCCAAGCCGGAAAACTCCGGGAGGAAGAAGAGCCCGGGGCTGAAGGCCGTTATTTTATAATTCATAATTTATAATTTATATTTTTGCGTTCTTTGCCGCTTTGCGGTAAAACTTAAGAGGTGGGAAGAATTTATCAGGGTTTTCTCAAGGCCCCTCTGTTCTGGACCGCCATCCTGTTTGCCGGCGGCGTCACCCTGGCCGCCCGGTTTCATATAGACAAACTTTATGCCATCGCCATCTATGGTCTGCTGGCATTGGCTTTTTCCTTGCGCCTGATCATGGCCGAGAAAAAATTGATGCGGCTGCAGGGATTGCTGTTCCTGATGCTGGCCGCGGGCATGGTCGCCCTCGGCGCCTATTATTACCAGGCCCGTTACGCAAGCTCCCGCGCGGATTTCCTGCCCGGGATGGATCCGGAAAATCCGGTCTGGCTCGAGGCGCGCGCCGCCGGCCTGAGCCAGTACCGCGAGAAATACAGCCGGGTCCTGTGCCGGCTGATCTGGCTCGACCGGGGACTGGGCCGGGAGCCCGAGGCTTCCCGCTTCTGGTTCAATTATTATGACGAGAAGAAAATTTTTCCCGGCGACCGCTTCATCGCGCTGGCAAAGATTCACCCGCTCAAGGGCTTCCACAATCCCGGCATCCCGGATTCCTCCGCCCGCCTCCGCAAAAGCGGGATCTTTTTCTCCGCCGGCCAGGTGAGCGAGTTCCCGGTTCTGAAAATCTATTCCGGCCGGAAGAACCTGTTCGGGGTGCTCGATCAATACCGGGGGCTCTTGAAGGAGGAGATCGAGAGGAGCGGGGCACGCTCGAGCTACCTGCTTTTATCCCTGATCCTGGGCGATGAGAGCGAGGTGCCGGAGGAGGTGATGGGCGATTTCCGGGCCTCGGGCACCGCCCACATCCTGGTGGTCTCGGGACTCAACCTGAGCCTGGTCGCGGCTTTTTGTTTCACCATCCTCCTCGCATTTTTCCGGGTCCAGCCCTGGCTGCTCAAGCGGATGGACCCCTATCCCCTGGCCGGCATCCTCAGCATCATCCCCACCAGCTTCTACGCCGTGATCGCGGGCCTGGGCATTCCCGTGGTCCGCGCCTGGATCATGGTCATGGTCCTGCTTATCGCAATTATTCTCCGCAAAATCCGCGACCTGCTCAACACCCTCGGCCTGGCCGGACTCATCGTCATGATCATCGAACCGGCCGCTATTTACGATCCCAGTTTTCAGCTTTCCTTCATGGCGGTAGGAGTCCTGATCCTCTATTTCCCCGCGGTCTGGAAAGTCGCGCGCGGCAATTGGCTCGCGCAGGAAGCCGCCCTGACCCGGCTGGAAACCAAATTTTGGCGGTCCTTGCCGAGAATAACTTTGCTCAAGCTGGCCGAATATGTCTACGGGCTGGTACTGGGCACAACCTTGATCCAGCTTTTCACCACTCCCATCACCTGTTATTTTTTCTCGAGAGTAAGTCTGGTGGGTCCGTTGGCCAACCTTCCCACTATCCCGCTCTGCGGGTTCTGGGTCCTGCCCATCGGGCTTGTGGGACTATCGCTCAGCGCGTTCAGTCCGGGCCTGGCCGCATGGTTCTTAAACCTGGCCGGAGATGGCGCCTGGCTGATGGAAAAAAGCGTGGCATTCTTTGCCGGCCTGCCCCATGCCTCCATCCTGGTCCGGCCGCCAACACCCCTCGGTCTCGCCGGATGGTTCCTGCTCCTCGCCGCCGGCTTCCAGGCCATCAAGGTTTTCGCACAGGACCAAGGCGATGGGCAAAAAAAATTTCCGGGTCGGTTCCGGCGTTTGGCTTTATCCGGGGTCCTGTTCCTGCTCGGGCTCGCACTCCTGCTCGGCGATTTTCACGAGGTCAAGAAGAACCGGCCCGCATCGGACGAAGCCCGCGTCACCATGCTCGATGTGGGCCAGGGCCAGAGCATTCTGGTTGACCTTCCCGGTCGAAAACGGGTCCTGCTCGACGGCGGCGGAAAGCTCGGGTCGCTCAACCTGGGCGAGGCCGTGGTGGCCCGCTACCTGCTTAACCAGGGCATCCGCGAACTTGATGCGGTGGTCATGTCTCATGGGCAGGAAGATCATGCCGCGGGTCTGGAATACATCCTTTCCCAGTTCCAGGTCGGCGAGTTCTGGTTGAGCGAAAAACCCGGCCCGCTTTCAGAGCAGCTCATCGAAATCGCCAACCACCGCGGCATAATAATCCGATGGATCAGCCGGGAGGCCGAACCCGTTTCCATCGGCAACGCCCAATTCGAGTTCCTCAGCCCGGAGCAAAAAGCGATCAAGTCCCTCAGCCTGAACGACAGTTCGCTGGCGATCAAGATGACTTATAATGGGACCACCATCCTATTTCCCGGCGAAGTGGGCCAGAAGATTGAGAAACAGTTGGTCTCGATTTACCACGGAGCGCTCTCAAGCGAGATCCTGGTGGCCGGCCATCACGGGTCCAATTCCAGCTCGAGCATGGAGTTCCTCCAGGCGGTTTCCCCGCGGATAATCCTGATCTCGGCCGGCGAAGCCTCCGGCCTGAAATTACCCGCGCCCGCCGCGCTTGCGCGTCTGCAAAAAACCGGCGCAACCATCCTGCGCACCGATCAGCAGGGAGCGCTTGCGCTTTCCCTTCAGAACGGGACCGTTAAAATATTGACAAGCCCGGCAAAGGGCGATACTTTTCAGCAGTAACTCGAAAGGGGAGAAGCGAAGATGGAAGAAAAATTTACGGACCGGATCAAAGCCGCGGTGGCGGAGGAGCCGTTTGCTCAAATGCTCGAGCTAAGACCGCTCGAGGTGAAAGAGGGTTACGCCAAGGTGGAAATGGTCATCAAGCCGGAATACCGGAATTTGTTCGGCGCCACCCACGGCGGCCTGATCTTCAGCGCCCTCGACGAGGCCTTTGAACTCGCGTCCAATTCCCACGGCACCTTTGCCACCGCCCTCTCTGTAACCATCAACTATCTCCGCGCGGTCAAGCCCGGGGAAAAACTGGTCGCGGAAGCGAGCGAGGTGGGCAAGACCAAACGCACCGGCAATTACCGGTTCCTGGTATCAAACCAGGACGGCGAACTGGTGGCTCAGGGACAGGGATTGGTCTATCGCAAGGATGATCCGATTCAGCTATAAATTAGAGGAGCAGGAATCACCGGCATAATTTAAGGATTTGCTCGAATCTTGGATCGTTAGCCGGCGCGGACTGGATCAGGCTCAATGCTTGCGGGCATTGGCCATTTTCCAGATAGGCTTGGGCCAGCCTTAGCCGGGGCTCGACCCATTCCGGCCGGAGCTTGAGGGTCTCGATTAGTTCCCGCTGGTAATCTTCCTTGCGCCCGAGCCGGCCGTAGGTCAAGGCCAGGTTATAGTGCGGCTGCGCGTCATAGGGGTCCCGGCTGATGGCCTCGAGATACCATTTCATCGCCTGCGCGTCGTTTTTGCGCAGGCTTTCAAGATAGCCGAGGTTGAAAAAGGCCAGGCTCTCCGAGGGCGCGAGTTCGGCCGCCTTGAGGAAGTTTTCTTCCGCGAGTTCGGTCCGGCCGTTCTGGAACAGGCAGATGCCCAGGTTATTGTGGGCCAGGGCTGAAGCCGGATCGAGCGCGATGGTGAGGCCGCAGAATTTAATCGCGCGGTTGCACTGGTCGGCCGAGGCCAGGGCATAACAATAATTGCTCCAGGGCCGACTCAAGCGGGGCGCCTTGGCCGAAGCGTCCCGCCAGAGCGCCTGCGGACTTTGCCAGACTTGGTTGCGCTGCCAGGTGAAAAAGGCGAAGCCGGCGGCGATCAGCGAAATCAGGATCAGCGGGGCGGACAATCTTTTTGAGTTCAGGACCAGATAAGCCAGGAACGGAGCGATCAGACTGAGCGACGCGAGATAGAGGCGGTGCTCGTTGGCGAGGTCTATGGGCAGGGGCAGGGCCTCGACCAGGAGCAGGCCGTAATACCAGAGGACCGCGAACGCGAGCGCCGGTTGCTTTCGGGCGCGGATGAGCGCGAGCAGGATGACGCCGGCGTTGAGCAGGAAAAAGAACAGGGCCGCGGGGGGCTGGAACAGGGAGTCAAAGATCTGGAACTGGTGCTCAAGCGCGAGCCGCTGCGGGATCGGGAACAGGATCATGGTCCAGTACCAGACCAGGATTTTGGGTTCGGTGTAAAATTTTTGCGCGGAGGTGAACAGCCGCTTGCTGAAGTCAGGCTCGACCTGCGAGGCCATTCCCGGCCGGAGCGCGAAGCCGGCCGCGGCCAGGCCGAAAACCAAAAGCAGCACAAACCATTTCCAGTTCGCTCGAAGCCAGCCGGGCTTGAACCGGTCAAAGAAATAGATCTTGTAGGCCAAAAGCAGCGCCGGCAAAGTGACCGCGCTTTCCTTGCTCAGGAGCGCGCAAATGGTTAAAAGCGCGCAGCCGAAAAAGAACGGCGCCCGGTTCTTGTTGCGGCTGAGCGCGAGGTGGAAGAAATATAAACTCCAGATCGAGAAGGCCCCGGCCATGGAGGAATGGCGCTGGACAATGTAGGTGACGGCCTGAACATTGAGGGGATGCACGGTCCAAACCAGGGCGGTGAGGAACCCGAGCAACCTTGCGCGACCGGGGTCATGTCCGAGGCGCAGCAGGAGGTTGCGGAGCGACAGCCAGATGCCGAGGCCGGTGAGGATGAAGAAAAAGAAATTGACCAGATGATAACCAAAGGGGTCGAGTTGGTTGAAATAAAAATTGAGCGCCAGGGTTAAATTGGTGAGCGGGCGGTTGTGCTTGAAATCCTGGAACGCGGCGCGAATAAGCGAAGGCGGACTCAAGTCGGGGATCCGGATATAACGGTTATTGACCACCGCGTTCAGGTCGTCGAAAGAGAAGGGCGAGTTGAAGCTCGGCTCATAAACCAGAACCGCGACGGCAACCAGGGCCAGCGCGGGAATCAGATCAAGCCATTTTTTAGGGTCGGACCGGCCGGGGCTTATTGTTTTTCCCATTGGCTTTTTAGCTCGAGCGGTTTTCCGCCGGTGAGTTCATAGGTCTTCTCCAGCGCGGCGATGACCGCGGGCGCGTCGTTCCCGATCCAGTAGGCATATTTTTTTTGGGGATTGGCGAACCAGAACTCCTTCAGGCTGGTCAGCCCGCGGTCCGAAAAATTGCCGCCGATGGTGCCGACCTCGACGGTAAAGGACGGGATGCCCAACTTGAGATAATTGTAATCATCCGGGTCTCCCAGGGTGGGGTACCAACTGTAGGATTGCTCGACCCGGTAGGGATGGTTTTTCTGGGCGGACGCGAAGGCTTTGCCGATTTCCAGAAACAAGTCCCGGTCGGGCGGGAGCGTTTTGCTGTGGGTATAGGGATAGAGGAATTTTCCGGCCACGCTGTGGAGGTTAAGGACCAGGAAGTAATGATCGTTGGTGACCAGGTCGGCGACGGCCTTGGTTTCCGGCTCGGATAGTTCGGCGGTTCCCATGTAATAGCTGGACTTGGGCCGGCGGTTGCCCGCGAGCGGGTGGCGGCTTTTAGCGCCCGGGACCACCGGGAAATTCCGGTTGAGGTCCACCCCGTGAGCGTTTTTCCGCATCCCGCCCTGGCCGCCCTTTCCGTTATTGACATAAACCCGGTTGTATCCGTCCGGGTTCGAGAGCGGGATCACATCCACCTCGATCTTCCCGAGCAGGTCTTTCATTGCCGGGTCGGTTTTGCTTTGCTCCACCAGCAGCTTCGCGCTTTCCAGCGCCAGCCGGGCGCCGATGAATTCCTCCGCGTGAATCCCTCCCGCGATCAGCGCATGGGGCTTCTGCCCGGTTTGAGAATAGCCGATTCTGAGCAAATAAAGCGGCCGGCCTTCAACGCTTTTTCCGATTCGCTCGAGTCGCACCAGGTCCGGGTTGTTATCGGCCAACACTTTCAGTTCCTGATAAAACTGCTCGAGCGAAGGGTAGGGGTCGAGCGGGGCGGTTTGCCCGGCGGCCGCGGCCAGGAAGGCCATCAGGCCGAGCGCGAGGGTTATCGCTTTTATTTTTTTCATTTTTGTTCCTTGCCTTTATTTTTTTTATTTTTCTTTCCTTTTTGTTCATTAACCTTGGGAACGAGCTTCAATTCCGGCTCGGGCGCGGGCGGCTTGCGCAGTTGCCTGATGAAGACCGCCAGGGCCGGGATGAAGATGAGGAGGGAGATGAACTGGCTGGTGGAAATTTTGTCCGAGATCACGAACCCGCGCAAAATATCCCCGCGCAGGAATTCGAGGGAAAAGCGGACCGCGGCGTAAAGCATGATGACCAGGGGCATGACCAGGCCCTTTTTCTTGGTGCGCCGGAAGACCGCGTAGGCGATCAGGGCGATGGCGAAGTCCGCGAGGGACTCGTAAATGGGCGAGGGGTGGACCGGGATTCCGGCCAAGGGATTCTGGAGTCGCTTGTCCTCCAAAAAGGGATAGACAATCGCCCAGGGCAGGCTGCAGGCCTTGCCGTAACAGCACCCGGCCATCAGGCATCCCCACCTCCCGATGCCCAGTCCGACCATGCCCGGCCCGGCCACCGTGTCCGCCAGTTGCGCATAGCTCTTTTTGTGCTTGCGCGCGTAATAATAGACGAACCCCAGGTCCGCGAGCACGCCCCCGTACCAGACCAGGCCGCCCCGGATGCACCCGACCACATCCTTGACATTGCTCGTGAAACTGCGCCAGTCCACGGTCAGGTAAAGGGCCTTGGCGCCGAGGATGCCGAAGATCATCAGCCAGAAAAAGAGGTTCGAGTAAAATTCCACATCCTGGCCGCTGACCTTGGCCAGCCGGAGCAGGTAAAAGTAGGCCGTAATAAAAGCGATGGCCATGATCAGGCCGTAGGTGTAAAAAGTCAGCCCGCCGATTTTGAACAGGATCGGATGCATAATTTTCTCACCCCAAATTATAATTTAGGCGCCGGTTTTTGCCAAATCAGCCGTTGCGGGAAAATTACTTGGGAACTTCCGTCACTTCCTCCTGCTTCACGCGCGAATATCCGCAGGCCAGTTTGGGATTATCCAGGACCTTTTTGGAATCATCCTTGTCAATCTGGTCAATCTTGGTTTCGACCTTGTCGCTCATGGCTTTCTTGAGCCACTGCTTGCCCTCGGCAAGGTCCTTTTGCGAGCCCCGGCGGTTGCCGCGGCAGATCAGGGCGATCCCCATTTCCTTGTCCTTGTCAATGGTGTCGGGGAGAATTTTGACCGCGGCCCGGCAGTGCTCGACCGCCTTGTCCATATCGCCCTGGGTTTTAAACACCCATTTCATGACTATGGTTTCCGGCACTTTGCGGTAGAACTGGCAGAGCGCGAAATGGGCGTCGGCCTCGGTGGAGTCGGTGGCGGTTTTGTAGGTCGGGTGCATGGCCAGGGTTTTCAGATAGTTATCCTCGATGCCCTTGGCCAGGCCGAGCGACTTGGCAATGCCCTTGACCAGGGCCTCGGAACTCATCCCGACCGCGATATAAAAATAATTCTCGGCCACCTCCGGGTTCTTGGCCGCGCCCTTACGCGCCCAGTCCTCGCACTTGACATAGGAATCCAGCTTCGAGCTCTCCTGGGCCTCGGGCAATTCCTCGCCCAGATTATAATAGTTGCGCGCCACCATCCAGTAGGCCTGCTTGTGGTTGGGATCGGCCTTGAGCACATCCAGCAGGATTTTGTTGCTGCCGATATAGTCGCCCTTGTCCTGGATCGAGTCCGCATTCGCCACCATCGAGCTGATTTCCTGGGGCGTGAGCGCCCAGGCCGCAACCGCCACCATGACCATCGCCGATAACAGCCAAAACTTTTTCATTTTTTCCCTCCTTCAGATTTCTGATTACAGATTACACATTACAAATTACAAAATAATTCTCTGCGGCCTCTGCGCCTGCGGTGAAAACTTATCAATTGTCCAACAATTTCTGGATTCTTTCAATGGAGACGGCTTTGCCGGTCTTGTCGTCTATGTCCAGGACCACGGCGTTGATCTGGATGGGTCCGGAGGCCACTTCAAAGCGATGGGGCATTCCGGTGGTAAAGCGGTAAAGGGCCTGGTCGGATTTGACCCCGATTACCGAATTCAAGGGTCCGCACATTCCCACATCCGAGATATAGGCGGTGCCTTGGGGCAGGATGCGCTCGTCCGCGGTCGGGACATGGGTATGGGTCCCGAGCAGGGCGGACACCCTGCCGTCCAGATACCAGCCCATGGCCACCTTCTCGCTGGTGGCCTCGGCGTGGAAATCCACCAGCACCACCTTGATCTCCTTGGGCAGCTGCTCGATCATCTCATCCACGACCCGGAAAGGGGACTCCAAGGGGTCCATGAACACGCGGCCGGAAAGGTTGAGCACGGCCACCGGGGCCTCCCGGGCCTGAAGCAGGAGCAGGCCGGTCCCCGGGGCCTGGTCGGGAAAATTAGCCGGCCGGAGCAGGCGGTCCAAATCCTTGATCATCGGGATCAGGTCCTTCTTGTCCCAGATATGGTTGCCGGAAGTCATGAAGTCAATGCCCATTTCCAGGAGTTGGTTATAAACATCCCGAGTCAGGCCGAAGCCGCCCGCGGCATTTTCCACATTGGCGCCCACCAACTCGACCCGGTAACGGCCGATCAGTTCCGCGAGTACGCGGCCGATCCCGCTCCGGCCCGGTTTGCCGATGAGGTCTCCAAAAAATAATATTCGCAAGCAGCCTTCCCTTCACTTGGCGAATTCGACGGCCCGGGTCTCGCGGATCACCACCACCTTGATCTGGCCGGGATAGGCCAGGTCGGTCTCGACTTTTTTGGCGATGTCCTTGGCCAGCACGGTGGCGCCCTCATCGGTGATCTTGTCGGCCTCGACCATGATCCTAAGCTCGCGGCCGGCCTGGATGGCGTAACTGCGGGAGATGCCGGCGAAGGACATGGCCACTTTTTCCAGATCCGCCAGCCGCTTGACATAGGTCTCGATCATCTCGCGCCGCGCGCCCGGTCTTGCGCCCGAGAGCGCGTCCGCGGCCTGGATGATGTTGGCGAGCACGGTCGGGGGGGCATCGTCGTGATGGCTGGCGATGGCGGTGATGATTTGGGGGATTTCCCCGTATTTCTTGGCCAGTTCCCCGCCCAGCTGCGCATGCGGGCCTTCCTGCTCGTGGTCAACCGCCTTGCCGATGTCGTGCAGCATGCCCGCCCGCCGGGCCCGCTTCACATTCTGATCCAGCTCCCCCGCGATGATCCCGGCCAAAAACGCCACTTCCATCGAATGCTGGTACTGGTTCTGGCCGTAGCTGGTGCGGTAGCGCAGCCGTCCCACCAGCCGGATCAGTTCCGGGTTCAAGCCGTGCGCGCCCACATCGAAGACCGCGCGCTGTCCGGCCTCGCGGATCGCGTCCTCGACTTCCTTCTCCGCCTTCTTGACGATCTCCTCGATCCGCGCCGGGTGAATCCTTCCGTCCGAGATCAAATGCTCGAGCGAAATCCGCGCCACCTCGCGCCGGACGGCATTGAAGCTGGAGATGACCACGGCCTCCGGGGTGTCGTCCACGATCAGGTCCACCCCGGTGGCGGCCTCGAGCGCCCGGATGTTCCGGCCCTCGCGGCCGATGATCCGCCCCTTCATCTCGTCGTTGGGAAGCGGGATCACCGTGACCGTGCATTCGGCCACATACTCGCCGGCGTAGCGGCCGATGGCCTGGGACAGGATGCGCTTGGAATTCTTCTCCGCCTCGGCCTTGGTCTCGTCCTCGATCTGCTTGATCCGGATCGCCCCCTCGTGGCGGGCTTCCTCCGCCATGCTGTCCATCAGCGCCTTCTTGGCGTCCTGCGAAGTCATCCCCGAAACCTGCTCCAGTTTTCTCGTCACCTCGGCCAATTTTTCCGCGCTCTGCTTCTCCATCCGGTTGACATTCTCTTCCTGTCCCGCGATCTTTTTCTCGCGCTTGTTCTGCTCGAGTTCCTTCGAGTCCATCAACTCGACCTTCTTGTCCAGGGTCTCTTCCCGGTGCCGCAGCCGGTCCTGGAGCTGGGCGAGCTCGTTCCGGACCGCTTTGCTCTCTTTTTCAAACTCGCTCCGGGCCTGGTACAGATAGTCCTTGGCGGAAAGCTCCGCTTCCTTGATCTTGGCCTCGGCGCCCTTCTTGGCGTTCTCAATCAATTCCTTGACCTTGTCTTCCGCCTCCCGCCGGTGCGAGCGGATGCTCAGGTAGATAATGAGGAAGCCGAGACCGGCGCCGGCGAGCAACCCGCCCACCGACATCAATATGAAGATCAAATAGTTCGTTTCTGCCATTTTCCTTTCCCCCTTGTCTCTATATTTAATCCCCTTCGGGGTTTAGCCTAATGAATCCCTGTTCCGTAATCAGGCGCTTGACTTTGCGGTCGTGCGCCCGGGTTGGGAGCTTGTCCACCACCTGGAAAGTGTAGGCCAACCCGATGGAAATCGCCTCCGGCCGCAGCCGGGGCAGGACCCGGTCATAATATCCTCCGCCGAACCCGAGCCGGAAGCCCTCCCGGTCAAAGGCCACCCCCGGGACCACCATCAAGTCCAAGTCAGGAACCGCAATCTCGCGCGAGCCCAAAACCGGCTCCGGGATGCCATATCGGTTCGGGATCATGCTCTCGCAATCATCCACTTCCATGAACACCATTTCTCCCGGTCCGGTGATGCGCGGGAAAAACAAGATTTTTTTTGCCGCCCGGGCCCGCTCGAAAATGAGCTTGGCGCCGATCTCCTGATCAATGCCGGCGTAAAGGGCGATTGAGGAGGACTGCAAATATCCATGGGAACCCAGGAAATGCATCTGCGCCCACCGGCTCCATTTGCCGGCCAGGTCCGGATTGAGCTCCTGCCTTTGCTGGAGCAACCGCTTTCGGAGCGTCGCTTTGGTTGCGTCAAAATTGTTCCCCATTTTCCCGTTGCCGGGATTTGCGGGAATTCGGGCGGGATTAAATCAGGGCTTAGTTATCAAAAGCAAGAAAAGGGCTGCTTCTGGTTCGGTCTTTCTGAAAAGCCTATCAAAACCTGGAAACCGGCTGGCCGGTCCATTTCTCCGTTCTCTTTCCCCTTTTCCCCTCATCGGAAATATTTCCAAGCTCCTTTTTTCTTTCTTAACAACTCCGGTTTAATCCCGCTTATTTTCCGCAAATCCATTTTTAATCCTTTTCCATATCTTGTCACATTTCCACAATTTTTTCAAGTCGCTCCAACTTTTTTGCCAACGATTCCAGCTTTTCCGATATTTCCGCCTCTTCGGCCCGGCTCTCTTGTTGAAGGTTATGGAGCTCTTCCGCAAAATTGAGCGCCAAGGCAAAGGTCTTGGACGGGTCCAACGGCTTGGGCTCCGGCCCGAACAGTTCCCGCAGGCGCCGGTCAACATATTTGGCCACCGCCCGGATCTGTTCCGGGTCCAAACCCCGGAGCGTGTATTTCTTGCCGTAAATCTCGACTTCAACTTCCGTCATTTTCCCATGCCTCAGCTTTTGTTATTAATGTGCGTCCTGTCACGCCTGATCAAGCGTGACAGGATCAGGCGCGATTCCTTATTCGACCTTGGTTTCCTCCAGCTCCTTGATCAGGGCCGAAACCCGGCCCGCGGCTTCCTCCCGCAGCTTCTTCTCTCCGGACAGCCGGCTCTCCAGGCTTTTCATCCGCGTCGTGAGTTCAACTGCTTTCGCGCCCTCGGTTTTCAACCGTTCGGATTTTTCCGTTTTTTCCCGGGCCAGGTCTGCTTCCAACTCCGCGATCTTCCGCTCCAACTCGGCAACCAACTCCCGCGCCTTTTTCAGCGGCGCCACCTTTTCCGTCAAGCGCTCGAGCCGTTGCTCGAGTTCCTCGAGTTTTGCGGCAGCTTTTTCGGTCATGGCTTCATTCTACATTTTTTCCGGAACGCGGGTCAAATCGGTTCGAGCGAGGGGAGGGCGCCGCATTTTTTATCAGCTTATAGACCTATCATCCCATCATCTTATCAAGTTATCCTGGACAACTTTTTTCGTGGGCGGGGATCTTCAGGAAATCACAAAGTCCTTTTTGATATTGTATTTTTGCATGCGGTACCGGAGCTTGCGCAGGGTGATGCCGAGGATTTTGGCGGCTTCCACCTGGGAGCCCCCGGCCCGTTTCAGGGCTTCGAGGACCGCCGATCTTTCCATGTCCGCCAGCGATTTCTGGCTGGGGCCGGCCGCGGGCAGTTGCGAGTCGGCCTCCTTGGCCGGGGCGTGGAAAGAGATAATGCCGGGCCGGGCGATTTTATCGTGGCCCATGATCACCAGCCGCTCAATGGTGTTTTCCAGTTCGCGCACATTGCCGGGCCACTCATGGGCCATGAACTCGGCCATCAGTTCCGGGCTGATCCGCAATTCCTTCTTGTTCTCCTTGTTGAACTTCTCCAGAAAATAATCCGCCAGGTAAGGGATGTCCTCCTTGCGCGAGCAGAGCGGCGGGATGTAAATCGGCACCACATTCAGCCGGTAGTAGAGGTCCTCCCGGAATTTGCCCTCGGTCATCTCCTGTTCCAGGTCGCGGTTGGTCGCGGTGATCACGCGCATGCTGATCGCCTTGGGACGGTTGCTCCCGATCGGCTCGATCACCCGCTCCTGGAGCACGCGCAGGATTTTCGCCTGCAGGCTCGGGGGCAGTTCGCCGATCTCATCGAGGAAAATGGTGCCGCCGTCCGCGATTTCAAACTTGCCCTTTTTATCCGCGATGGCGCCGGTGAAACTGCCGCGGGTGTGTCCGAACAATTCGCTCTCGAGCAGGGTTTCCGGGATCGCGGCGCAGTCAACCTTGATAAAGGCCTTGTCCTTCCAGGGACTGTTGAAATGGATGGCCTTGGCCACCAGCTCCTTGCCGGTTCCGCTGTCGCCCCGGATCAGCACGGTGGCGCGGCTTCCCGCCACCGCCTGGATGCGCTCGAACACCTCCTGCATGGCCTTGCTCTGCCCGATGATGTTGGCGAAACTGTATTTGCGCGTGAGCTGGCTCCTTAAATAAATATTGCGGTCCTCCAATTCCTTGCGCATCTCGTCCACCCGCATGTGGATGCGCACGGCCTGGGCCAGGGAGCTGGAGATGATTTCGAGGAATTGGAGGTCGGCCGAAAACTGCTCGTCGCTTTCAAATTCCTTGTCCACATTGAGCACCCCGATCACCAGGTCCTGCAGCTTGATGGGCACGCAGAAGAAAGAAAGGGGACGGCTGTGCTTGACCCTCGAGCGGGCGCCGGTCCGATCGAGGAACCGGGGTTCCTTCGAAATGTCGGGCACCCCGAGCGCCTTGCCGGTTTTGACCACCTCGCCGATGATGCCCTCGCCCACCCGGTAGCGGCCCTTCTTAATCTCGTCCTCGGTCAGGCCGTCCGCGATCTTGATCTCGAACTCGCCGGTCGCGGTCTCGAGCATGACCAGGGTGGCCCGCTCCATTTTCAGTTCCTTCTTGAGCGCCGAGACCACCTGGTCAAAGGCCCGGCGCATATCGAGGCTCGAGCTGAAAATCTGGTTGATCCGGTTGATCAGGTCCAACTCGCGGATCTTCTGCTCGCGCTCCGAGAAGGCGTGCGCGTTTCGGATCGCCTGTCCGGCCAGGCTGGCCACCGCCTCCAAAACCTGGAGGTCCTCCTTGGTGAACGCATACTTGTTCCACGAGTCAACGCTGATCACCCCGATCACCTTGCCCCGGTCAAAGATCGGGACCGCCATCTCGCTTGCAACCTTCTTGCGCAGCCGAATAAACCGCGGCTCCTGCTCCACATCCGGCACCACCAACGATTTCCCGGTCTTGGCCACAACCCCGGTGACGCCCTCGCCCACCTTGAGCCGGAAATCCTTCACCAGTTCCTCGCTCACCCCTTTGGCCTTGACCAGCTTGAGTTCCTTCTTCCCCTCGTCAACCATCAGGATCGAGCCGCTGTTGGCGTTGGCAAACCGAACGCAGGCCTCCAGGATCTTCTCCAAAACCTGGTCCAACTCCAGAACCGCGCTCAGCATCAGCGCGATCTCCTGGATCAGGAGCAAGCCCTGCGTATTCTTTTCTTTGCCCTTTTTGGTCAATTCTGACATTTTTGTCGCTATTAGTATAATCCAAAATTCTCAAAAAAAAAGCCCGGCGGTTGACTTCCATTTTTGGGAGGGCGATAATTCCCCCGGGCGAAATTTGAAAGGAGGAAAAAAATGAAAGCAAGAATCGCGGCTTTGGTTTTGGGCTTCGGGCTGGTTTTCTCGGGCGAGGCGGTAACCGGCAAGTGCGAGCAGGCGGCGGAACTGAAGCCGGTGGGAATCAAGGTTTTTCATTTCGAGATTCAGGGCCGGACCGCGCCGGTGGCGGTGTGGTATCCCGCGGCTCAGGCCGGCGACCAGGTGTTCGATTACAACGAGCAGGTGGGCGACGGCACTGCGTATCCGGAGGCGGCGGCGGACCGGACGGGCGCGCCCTATCCGCTGATCGTTTTCTCGCACGGCCTGGGCGGGTGCGGATACCAGTCGGTTTTTTATGTGGAGAACCTGGCGCGGGCGGGGTATGTAGTGGCGGCGATGGACCATAAGGACGCGGCCATGTGCGCGATGGAGGGGAAGCCGAAGGTGACCACCGGCCGGATCGTGATGGCGG
>CAIUDS010000118.1 GCA_903897985.1 uncultured delta proteobacterium | reverse complement strand
CTTCAATATGGAGAATGCGGAATGGGACTCGGTGATCAAGGTTCATATGCGCGGACATTTTATGACCGCGCGGGCGGCTGGTCGTTATTTCCGCGAGCACAAGGACCAGGGTGGCGCGATTGTTAATACCACCTCCACCTCCGGCTTGCTCGGGAACGCGGGCCAGGCCAATTACGGCGCGGCCAAGCTCGGGATCGTGGGCCTGAACAGCGTGTTGGCCCTGGAACTCGGCCGGTCCAATGTCCGGGTCAATGCCATCGCCCCGATGGCCTACACCCGCATGACCTCCGATCTCAAAATCGCGGAAATGTTGAAAGCCTACAAGGCCGAGCACATCGCCCCCCTGGTGGTGTTCCTGCTTTCCGACGCGGCCAAGGCCATCACCGGACAGGTGTTCAGCGTGTTTGGACCCTTTGTCCAGCTTTATCGCCTGCCCCGGCCCACCGCGGAATGGAAAGCCGCCGGTGCCGGTTGGGCGCCCGCGGACCTCGCGGCCAAGGCCGGAGAGATCAAGGCCGTCATTGACAAGGTCAACTGGGGATACATGCCCGGAACCCCCATGCCCGAAGACAAAAAAGTAAAACCCTGAAGCAGTCAGTCGGGGTTTAAAAGGAGGGGCGAGCCCCGTTTGGGGCTCGCCCTTTTTTTGCGACTCGGCCGGGCCGCCTTGCAAAGGCCCGGCTTTGTGGAATAAAATATGAGCGCGATGGGATTGCATTACAAAGTGGTCGAGACCTCCTCGGTGACCGACGACAAGCTCACCGAGCTCATCAACGAGAAGGTGGCCGAGGGCTGGCGGTTCGAGGGCATCCAGTTCGCCATGCGCGACGGGAGCAAGCGGCCGGCCATGGCCTTTGTGCTGTTCACGCGGGAAGGAACGGAGCCGGGTGAAGAATGAGAAAAGCTGTCGCGCCTTCCGCCTTCGCCAAGGCTATGACGGACAGGAAAGGCGCTCGCACATTTGTTCTACTATTGGCCTTGGTCATTCCCTTTGGCGTTCGCGCCAAAATTTCCCATCCGGAATTGCTCACCGTGACCGAGGACTCGTTCACGCTTTACTGGGAAACGGACCAGGCAACCGCCTGCCGGGTCGAATACGGCGGGCAAATTTCCCGGCGGGATCAGAGTGAAGAGGAAAAAGACCGACCAAGTCTGTTTCATTTGCTGGAGGTCAAGGGGCTTCAGCCCGGGACGGAATACTTTTATCAGATCAAGTGCGGCGAGGAAAAATCCGGGCCGACGCCGCGGTCGCCGGAACAATTGACCACCCGGGCCTTGCCGGGCGGCAAGCTGCTTTTCAGCTTCGCGGTGATGAACGACCTTCACATCGCCGAAGAGGCCGCGGGACTGATGCTCTTGCCCGGGGCCAAAAAGGCGTCGCTGACGCCGGGCTTTAAATGGAAAGACCCCAATGACCCGTATTGGAATTTCACGAACCGGAGCGCGGTCCGACAAATCAATCTGCGCCAACCCGATTTCACCATCGTGAACGGCGACCTAAGCAGCTGGTTCACGGAGGACGAGTTCGGGATCGCCAAACAAATGTTAGATAAATTACAAATGCCTTATTATGTCTTGCGCGGGAACCATGACCGGCAGGGGGCGGAGCCGGAGGACTGGTTCATGAAGGTGTTCCAGTTGGAGCGGAGCTATTACAGTTTCGAGCACGGCGGGTTCTTGTTCATCGGCCTGGACTCGGTCCGACTGAAGGACGGGCTGGAGGAGATCGGCGCGGAAGAATGGGCGTGGCTGGAGAACCTCCTGAAAGAACGCTCCTCTCTGCCCACCTTCATTTTCAGTCATTACCAAATGGGAATCGGCGCTCCCGGGATAAATAAAAATGATCAGAAGCGGTTCCTCGATCTGCTCTCCCGGAACCCGCAGGTGGTCGCCTGTTTTTACGGGCATACTCACGGAGCCCGGATTGTGGATTTGAAGGTGGGGGACCGGTCCCTCCCGCAGATCATTGTTCCGACCACGAAGGAATATCCGGGCGGGTTCGGGCTGGTCCGGGTTTTCGAGACCGGTTTCACTTATAACTTCGAGCCGCTCGACTGCGATGAGTGTTTGGAATGGCGGAGCATCACCATGGGCGAGTATTTCGGGATGGCGCCGCGGATCAACGGCGGGACTTTGCAGGACCGGAACCTGGTTAATCCTTTCCCTCCCTCAATTCAAGCATTGTTCAAAAAATGAATTCCTATCTCGAGCGCTATCCCTTCACCCGGATTTTCTTCGGGAGCGGCAAGCGGAAAGAGCTGGGCGGAATTTGTCAAGAGCTCGGTAAAAAGTGCCTGCTGGTCACTTCGCGCGCATTCGCCCGGCGGATCGGTTTCCTGGACCAGGCCAAGGCTACGCTGGAGAAGGCCGGCATCCGGGCGGAGGTTTTCGCCGGGATCGAGCCGGAGCCGAGCGGCGACACGGTAATCAAGCTATCGGAGAATATCAAGCAGGCTGCGCCCGATTTTCTGGTCGCGCTCGGGGGCGGCTCGGTGATGGATGCGTGCAAATGCGCGGAGAGCATCGCCACGCTGGGGATGAGCCTGAAAGAGATGTATCGCGCGGACAGCGTGACCGGGGCTTTGAACCATTCCGGCCGCCGGCTCCGGCCGATGGTCGCACTCCCGAGCACCGCGGGCTCCGGCTCGGAGGTGACCAAATACGCGGTGGTCTATGACGCCTCGGAAAAGAGCAAGGTTCTGATCATTGACCTGGCGCTCTGCCCGACCATCGCGGTGATTGACCCGGAACTGAATTTGACCGGGCCGCTCGAGTTGACAATTCCGAGCGGGCTGGACGCCTTGTCGCATATCCTGGAATCCTACTTGAATCCGCAAGCCGCGCCGGATTGGCTCGAGCCCATGAGCCTGGAGGGGATCGGCCTGATTTTGGAAAATTTGCCGCGTTTGAAGCTAAACCTTTCCGACCTTGGGGCGCGCGAAAAAATGTCGCTGGCCTCGGCTTACGGCGGGATCGGGATCACTTACAAGGGCACCGGCCTTCCGCACGGGTTCAGCTACTGCTTCAAGGACCTCCTGCCCCACGGTTCTGCAGTTGCGCTCACGATGGTTCCCAGTTGGAGATTCTATCTCCCCGCGGTGGAGGCGAAGACGCGGAAGCTGGCGCCGGGGTTCGGGGTGGAACCTAATCTTCCGCTCCCGGAATTGGGCGAGGCGGTCTTTGACCGCTTCCATCAATTCTTGCGTGCGCTCGGCCATCCCATGAGTTTGCAGGAAGTTTCCGCAGTGGATGACCGGGTTTTGCAGGACATGGTTCAATCGGTCCTGCGCACCCCGGCGAAGCTCACCAACGCCCCGCGGCCCATCGCATTTGATCAGGCCGAACAGATCCTCCTCCAAATCCTGCGGTCATGAACTTGCGCGGGCCGAGCGCCATTTGAAAATGGCTTTGCAGTTGGTCAAGCCGAATGTATAATATAGGCAGGTTTAGTTCTGATCTAGCTTCCTTGAGAAGTTTCTGCTGAAACGATTGGCTCGAAAGTTCGAAATTTAATCAAGGAGGTTCCATGAAATGAAAAAGAAACTTGGTTTGATTTTTGTGGTTGGAATGGTTCTGGGCGTGTTGGGATGCGGCACGGCCGGAGAGGAGAATGGTTCCGGGGCCTTGGGAACTGCGGATTCTGGATTCGATCTGATCTCGAGCGATGCCAAGGCGCTCAACACCACGATCAAGAGCTACCCGATCTCGGACAGCGTCCGGACGGCCAAGTTCACCTTCATCTGCAACCAGAAGCCCTGTACCTTCAAGTGCAGCTTGGACTCGGGTGCTTATAAAACCTGCATCACCCAAGACCTACAAAAACCTGATGGGTGGAGACCATAACTTCAAAGTAAAGGCCTACAAGTCCGGGAAGAGCGACAAAAGCCCGGCCTCTTATAGCTGGACCATTTCCTACCTCTGGATCCAGACTTCCCCCACCAATGCTCCGGAGGGAAGGTATGACCATAGCTCAATCTGGACCGGGACCCAGATGATTGTCTGGGGCGGCTATTATTTCAATGATACCGGCTTTGGCAATGGCGCCAAGTATGACCCGACCACGGATAAATGGACCCCGACCTCCTCGACCAACGCTCCGGCTGGACGCCATGCCCATAGCGCGGTCTGGGACACGGCAGACTCGAAGATGATCATCTGGGGTGGAAAAATCAATGTCAACACCTATACGAATGATGGCGGGATCTATACCCCGGGAACGAATTCCTGGACCGTAATGCCCATTGCCAACGCCCCGGGCGCCCGGGGATATGCTCCCACGGTCTGGACCGGAACCCAAATGCTGCTTTGGGGCGGATATAATAATTCTTATCTCAACACCGGCGGTCAATATGATCCCTCGGCTAATTCCTGGACTCCAACCTCTGCCACTAACGCTCCTACGGCCAGAACCAATTTTACCGGGGTCTGGACCCACTCCAAGTTCATAATTTGGGGAGGGCTTAATTACCCCAATTATCTCAACACCGGCGGCGTCTATGACCCGAGCGGTAATACCTGGACCGCGACTGACACCACCAATGCTCCTTCAGTAAGGAGCGACCATACCGCAATCTGGGACAATAGCGATTCTTGCATGGTGGTTTGGGGCGGGTATGACAATTCTAATTATTTAAACACCGGCGGCAGATATTACCCCGGCACGAACTCCTGGCTCTCGACTTCCACCACCAATGCCCCTTCCGGAAGGCGTTGGCCTTCCGCAGTCATAACCAACCTGGAGGAGATGATTGTCTGGGGCG
>CAIUDS010000117.1 GCA_903897985.1 uncultured delta proteobacterium | reverse complement strand
TGAGTGCGATACCATTGGAAAGGTTGAACCGAGGAGGAATTAAGATGCTAAAGAAAAAATATGGGTTATGGTTGGGAACGGCTTTTCTTCTGTTCTTTTTTGCAGTTCAAGCAGATGCATTTGGTGTTCAAGAGGTTTACCTGACAGGTCCCGGTCAAACAATCCAGCCTGGCCAAGAATTTTTCGTTTTGTTAAGCATACTGCAAGACTGCACTCCACCGAGTCCCCCAAATGTGTTGGTTAATAATTTTATGTTTCGGATCGAATATGACAAAAGTAATTTCATTTTTCTAAGAGCTGAGAATGCTACCACCAACGGAAATGATTTCAATCATCCGGTGACTGAGGATAATCCTGGGTTTCCCTACGTTGAAATCCGGGATCAAAGTAACAACGGATGTAATGTAGAATGTCCAATTACTAATTTCATCGGGATCAAGCTAATTTTTCAGGCCAAAGAAACCGTGATGCCGGGCATTACTTCTACTTTTCAAATTAATCAAACCGCATATAGCATCCTAAGTTGTACGGGTGTCTGGCTACCGCCAGTATACGGTTTTATGAACGGCGCCGTTGAAATTTCTCCTTTTGAGCAGACCACTTTTGGCCTTCAGCAATATCTGGATTTGAATGGCGACTCCAGTTGGGCTCTGGGCGAAGGCGATATTGACGACCTGGCCAGGATCATCCGGCGCACCCTTTTTGACAGCGCCGGCGGCAACAGCCAGCTCAAGGCCGAAGGACTCCAGGCCGACATCAACGGCAACGGCCTGGTTGATTATTATGATCTGGCCTGGCTGGAGGCGGTGGCGCGGCCCACCCGGTTTATTTCCGCGGGCGACGACGGCATTTGCATGAGCCATGTGTATCATGAGAATGGGGATGATGTCCAGGAAATTGAGGAAGGCCATGGGGCGCCTTATACCATCGCGATCGATGGCGACACCGGCAACCGGGTTCTGGAATCCATCGTGGGCGGGGATGACTATATTGTCGGCAACAACATTGTTACCGGCCCGAACGGCATCAATGACAGCATCCGGATAGGCGATGACGAGGCGTTGTTTTCCTACGGCCATGGCGCGCCCGGCCAGATCTGCGTCAGTCCGGGCCCGGATGGCGTTCTCGGGACCATGTATTATTCCGATGACCAGTTGATCTATTTGCCCAAGTTAATCGGAACCATCCTGACCCAAAAACCCCCGGCCGGCGCCCCGGCCAAAATCGTCCGGGTCTTCCCGACCACCGATCCCGCGCTCTATGCCGAGCTGGAGCCGATCCCGATCGTGGTCAAGATCCAGGACACCAAAGGCAAACCCAAGGTCGGCATCGCTCCGATTTTTACGGTCAGCGGCCCCGGCGCCGCCTCTTTTTACGGGAGCGGGACCAGCTCCATCCAGGGACTGGTCAGCGACAAATACTACGAGCGGGGCAAGGTCCCCACCGGGGAAGTCATGGTCGTGCTTAACCCGGTGGTGGGCGTTAACACGATCATGGTGTTTATCGCCCCGGATCCCGACAAGGGAATTCCGGCTTGCCCGGCCCCGGGCTGCATCCCCGTGCTTACTTTTGACATCATAGTCTTGGCCAATGTCAGCCCCCTCCTGCCCGACCATCTGACCCTGACCGCGAATCCCGCCTCGGCCGGGGTTACCCAGCAAATTCCCCTGACCCTGACGCTTAAAGACGGCAATACCCCGGCCCCCGGCTTCGGCCACCGCCTCAAGCTG
>CAIUDS010000116.1 GCA_903897985.1 uncultured delta proteobacterium | reverse complement strand
TATTCTTTTCAACCCGTCAACCTGGGACGATCCGATTCTGGACTTTCTGGAATTCGTTAAATTCAGCGCGTTCCGAAGAGGCGAATTCCTCATCCCGCTTTTATTTCTCGGAAAATATTATGAATTCTCCGGCCCCTTTTACTACGCGCCTTTTATGGTCCTGGTCACCACGCCCATCTTTATCTTATTCCTGTTCCTGTTCGGAATTATCCGCGCCGCGGCCAACCGTTTCCAAGATCAACTCGCCGGATCCTCCCTGATCCATGCTTCCTTCTTCCTCCTGATGATGATGGCGCCCAACGCCCCCAACTACGACGGCGTTCGGCTGTTCCTGCCCGCGTTCGTCTTCCTCGCGCTCCTCGCCGGGTTCGGCTTTGATGCCATCGGGCAAGGGCTGGAAAAAGTTTTGGGCCGGATCAAAATCAAGCCCGCGCTGATCCGGATTCCCGCGCTGGCGCTGCT
The DNA here is from genome assembly GCA_903897985.1 of uncultured delta proteobacterium. GTDB lineage: Bacteria > RBG-13-61-14 > RBG-13-61-14 > RBG-13-61-14 > DRUE01 > CAIYYW01. The sequence continues at coordinate 3,072 of CAIUDS010000116.1, read as the reverse complement.
TTTGATCATTTCCGCTTATCCGCTCTGGAAAGTCTATCCCTTCGGCCTGGAATATTATAATGAACTGATCGGAGGGGTTTCCGGCGCGAGACGACACGGGATGGAGACCACCTACTGGTGGACGGTGGTTAATCCAGACGCCCTCACGCGGATCAATCAGGCCTTGCCCGCCGGGGCCTCCCTGGTCTGCTGGCCCATTCGCGCCAACATCTGCGAATTTGACCAGGAATTGGGATGGCTCCGGAAAGATCTCCGGATCATCCGGACCACGGATTTTGACTACTTATTAATGCTCTCCCGGCCCCTTGCGGAATTTGATCCCTTCTTCGCCTCCATCGGCATGCCCCGGTCCGAGCTTCAAATCGTTGCCCAGCAGGACCTGGACGGCGTGCCCCTCTGGGTGCTCTATAAAAACCTGCACACGCGGTATTAGTTTCAAAGTTCGCAGGTCCCGCGAATGCGCGGGATGCCTGCGGCCCGGCAAGAGCCTGCGCCACGATTTTTCTAATGATAAAAAGTTTCCAACAACCCGAACCTCAGCCTGACTTTCGGATTCTGCTCGGGCTCGTAAATAATATCTTGCGCGCCCGGTCGGGAAAGGATGATCTTGTAAGGCAGGTTCATTTTCTGGGTCAGGTGATAAAAGGCCAGCGAGTCCGCGAAATCCTCCGCCCAGTTCTGGCTGCCGTAGAGCGAGACGAATGGGCTTTGCCCGAGCTGCGAATAAGCCTCTTGGGTCTGGGAAATTTTCAGCTTCGGCCCGCCCGCAAGCCCGTAGAAGGCGACCTTTTTCCGGAGCGCAAAGTCAGATTCCGCGAGCGGCTCCGAGTAGGCTTTCCAGACCCCGCGGGTAAAGGGTTTTTCCGCCGGCGTGAACTTGGGCGCTCCGGGGATTCCCGGCTCGACATAAGGCGTGACATGGTTGAGATAGTCATAGCCGTGCGCGGACTCGTGGAGCAGGATATATAACAAGCCGGGCCGGCCCGCGCCCGCGGTGATGGATACCGAGAGCGCCGGGTCGTCATTCTTGAAGCAGGTGAGTTCGCGGCCGGTGAGCACGCTGGAAATATCACTCTGAAGCGACCGGGGATTGAACACCATGAATAGATACATCCGCCGGTCCCGGTCCATCGTGAAATCGGTGAAGCCGTTCCCGCGCAGGTTGCTGACAAAATAAATCGCCACCAGCCGTTCCCGCAAGGCCGACTTGAGCGCAGGAGGGAGTTGGCCAATGGTCTCGCGGATGGTTTTCATCTCGGCTGCGGTCGGCTGATATGCCGCGTAATCCTTGCGCTGGTCGAACTCCATCAGATAATCGAGCACAAACCCGGGCGCGTTGGTCACCCGCTGGTCCAGCGCGCCTTGCGGATCGAAACGGAAGTTTTCCAAATGCCGGACCGGGACGGTCAATTTTTCCATCCGGGTCGGCTCGTGCTTCATGGAAACCGTGGCCGCCAGGGCCGCGGATAGGAGGAACAGCAAGATCAGTTTTTTCGAGGCCTTCATCAGATGAACATTTTACCCGCTCCACCGTCTAATTGACAACCCTATTAGTCTTTAACCGCCTTCTCCGATTCCTCTTTCGCAATCCGGCACCATTCAGTCAGGTTCTCCGGCCGGTTGCAGATGGTGTGGTTGTCTTTCATGATGATCTCCACCACGCAGCCCCGGGTGATTTCCAATGACCGCCGCAGGTCCTGCCGGACCCCCTCCCAATCAACCTTTGGGTTCGCCAAAACCGCGGGCGAGGGTTTATAGGAAAAGATGTATTTGTCTTCGAGAAACTCCGCCATTTTTCCCTGATCCGCCCAAGCCGAGACCGAGACGCGGCGAAGACTTTTGTGTTTCTTGACCACGGGCCAGCGTTTATGCAGCGGCTCGCAGCAGCCGTAACAGTTCAAGCCGAACCGATCCAGGATCGGTTTCTCAAACGGGAAGATGAATTCCTCATACATCTCCGGCGAAACATTTACGGTCTCCTGGCTCTCGGCGAATCCCCACAAATCCTTGCATCGAATATCCCCGCTAAAATCCCCGGCGGGCAACTCGTTGCTGTTCCCGAACCCGCCCGAGCCGACATAAGTGCTGTCGTTGTTCAAACTGAGCAGGTTATGTTCTTCCAGATAGTCCAGCTTTTGCATCTGGCCTTGCGAGATGATCGCGAGCAGTTGTTTCAACTCCTGCGGATGATCGAGGAAATCAAAAAGCATGTTCTCGAGTCCGCGCAGAAAAACCAGCGGCTGGGTCAGGCCGAGCGACCACCACCAGACGCCTTTGAGCCGGACCGGCAGGATGCCCGCGAAAATGTTCTTGGCGAGTTCGCGGCAGCCCTTGGTGGTTTTCCAGTCAATTTTTAATTGGGGCGAATGAATCTTGGGCAAATCCTTTTCATAATCCCGGAGCGGCGCCTCCCACCGGAACGATCCCATCTGCTCGTCTTGATCTGGGTCTCTTTGAGACCCCAGTCATCCGGCGTGACCGAATAGGGAATCTCGAAGAACGGGTCGAGCGGTTTGTCGTCTTTCATTTCCTCGGCCCAGAAGATCTCCTTGCGCAAATCCATCTCCCACGCCCGCGCCAGTTTCCCTTGGCATTGCATCTGGTCCTCCGTGACCACCTCGTTCCAGCCCATCTCCGGGTCGCAGAAGACCAGCGGCCTTCCTTTTTTCAGCGCATTATGATCTTTCCAGAGTTTGCGCTTTTCCGCCATGGCCGCGCTCGAGGCGATCTTTGCCACCCGCTCCGCCACCGGCCGCAGGATTTCGCCATCGGCGGGAGATACGATTAAATCGGCGCGCGCAAAACCGGCCTCGACCTTCCCGATCGCGGTCTGGTCCATGCCCGTGGATTTGCCCTGCCCATAGTGCTTCAACAATTCACCTTATAAAGTTTTACCGCAAAGGCGCAAAGAACGCAAAACAATTCAATCAAAAATTATCCACAGATTACACAGAGGAACACAGATAATTCGGAATTAGCAGGGTGTTGAAAAATTCCCTATTCTTCCTGTTTTTTCTCCTTCGACCATGTTTCAACTAGACTTCAGACCATTTGCGCTTGCTTTATTTCGGT
>CAIUDS010000115.1 GCA_903897985.1 uncultured delta proteobacterium | reverse complement strand
GGCCTTCAGGTTCTCGATCTCCTCGATCAAGACCGCCGGGTCTATGACCACGCCGTTGCCGATGATGCAAAGCTTGTTGGGATGCAGGATCCCGGACGGGACCAGGTGCAGGATCACCTGCTCGCCACCCACCACCAAAGTGTGGCCGGCGTTGTTGCCGCCCTGGAACCGAACCACCACCTCGGCCTTGGAGGCAAAGTAGTCAACCACCTTGCCCTTGCCCTCGTCTCCCCACTGACATCCGACCAATACCACTACCGGCATGATTTCACTCCTTCAAATATATTTTCCACCGCAAAGTCATCATAAATAAACATGTCGGTGTCCTCAGCGAGCGTGATCGGTTAAGATCGGCTCAAAATATTTTAAAAGGAGGAACCCCGACCTGAAGAGTTTAATAGGGAAGGCCGGAGAAGTCAAGGAGATCTTTTGCGGGATGGATCTGCATTGGCGGAGCCATGAGAGCGGAGAGCAGGATGATCGGAAGGGGCACATAGCCGGTTGGGCCCGGCGCGGGTCCGGAAGGTCTTGAACCAGGCGGCGTGGCGACTGGTGCGGTGCAATCGTTATTGGCATGAGTGGGATCATTCGCGGACCGATGGCGGGTTTGAGTCCGGCGAGAATGCCTTTTTCTCGCTGGCGGCGCCAGAAGTCGAGGTGCGAGGAGTAAAGGCCTTCGCGCCGGAGCAGGGCCCCGAGGGCGCCGCCCTTGGGGCATTGGTCGGCTTCTTCCAGAATCCGCAATTTAACATAGGGTCAGTGTGTCAGTCATGTTGACACACAGGGCTTCGCTCAGCAAATGAGCCGGGGCCGGGGCTCGCGCAATCGGCTCACAAGAGGCCGCGCCATTGATCGTTGAACAAAATGGGGTAAGATTCTGGTATGGCTGCGCCTGATCTAAAGCCGGGGGCGTTTAGAGCGAGAATTTTGCTTCAGGCACTCATGCTGGCTGGGCTTTGCCTGGCCGGGTATTGGCCGAGCTTCTCGGGGCGGTTTTTTCTGGACGACTATTCGAACATCGTCGAGAACCCTTATGTCCGGATCAAGGATTTGCGCCCCAAGACCCTTATTTCCGCGGCGTTTCAGGATTTCAAGCAAAACCGGCCGCTCTCCAATTTAAGCCTGGCGCTGAACTATTATTTCAACGGGCAAGACCCGTTCGGCTATCATCTGGTCAATTTCCTGCTTCATCTTTTCACCGCGGCCGGCGTCTGGCTGCTTTTGCGGCGGCTGTTTTTGCGTCTGGGTTTTGAGCATCGCCGGTCGGAGCTTGCGGCCTGGCTGTCGGCCCTGGTCTGGGCCACCGATCCCCTCCATACCCAGGCCGTGGCCTACATGGTCCAGCGCCAGTTGCTGATGGCCGCGGGGTTTTATGTCTGGACCCTGTATTTCTATCATCGCGGTCTCGAGTCCAACCGCAACCGCCGGCTCCTTTTGGTCGGCGCCGGTTTTCTATGCGCGCTCGCGATCCTGAGCAAGGAGATCGCGCTCACGCTCCCGGCCATGGTCCTGGCCTGGAAGGTTTATTTCTTCGACCGGCTCGAGCCGGGATGGCTCCGGCAAAACCGGAAATGGATAATGGCGCTGGGTGTGTTTTATCTGCTGCTCGCGGCTTTTGCGTTCCGGCCCGGGATGCGGGAGGTGGTTTTTAATTTCGGGCGCTATAATTTTGGGGCGCGGGAAAAAATTTTAAGCCAGCCCCGGGTCTGGTTATGGGATTTCTTTATTATCATTTTTCCGTTTCCCCAATTCCTTTCCGTAAAGCACAGCTTCCCGGTCTCGCATTCTTTTTTTAATCCAGCCTCGACCATCCCCGCCTGGGTCCTGATCGCCGGATTGATGGTTCTGGCCGCGGTCCGGGCCCGGAAAAACCGTCTGGTTTCCTTCGCTATGGTCTGGTATTTCGGAGTTTTGCTGGTCGAGTCCCTGCCGTTGCCGATCCAACTGGTCCTCGAACACCGCCTCTATCTGGCCTCGCTCGGCATCATCGCGCCCGCGGTTTCCTATCCGGTGTTGAAGCTGAAAAGAGTCCGGCCCGCCCTCTTAACGCTCCTGATTCTGGCCGCGCTTTTCACCGGATTAAGCCATTTGCGCTGCCGGGTCTGGCGCAATGAACAGAGCCTGTGGAAAGACGCGCTTAAAAAGTCTCCGACTGCGATTAGCTCGTGGGTCAGCTACTGCGAAGCCCTGAGCGTGGCCGGTCAATGCCGGGAAGCCGCTTCGGTCTGCGCGGTCGCCGGCGCCACTCCGAATTCCCATCTGAACGCCCAGCTGTTCCTGGCCGACTGCTATTTAAGGACCGGCGAAAATGGTCCGGCCAAAAATGAACTTCTCGCCCTGGCCGGGAAATATCCTTCCCTCCCCGCCGCGGTTTATTTAAATCTGGGCATGATCTGCAGCCGGGAAAAAGATTACCCAAACGCCATTGCCTGGTACTTTCAGGCGATCGCCCGGGAGCCGAAAAATTTCTCGGCCCATTACCAACTGGCCCAGGCCTATGCCCGGACCGATAATCAGGCCGGCTTTATCTCCGAGTTGTCTCAAGCCCTGGAGCTTTCGCCCGCGTCCCGGCCGGCCCGGCTCGAACTGGCCCGGGCGCTCGCGCAAAAGGGCGATTGCGCGGGTGCGGTCAAGTTAATTAGAAATGCCCCGGTTTCTTCCGCAGAATTCTCTCCCATCCTTGAATTCTGCAAAGGGAAATAGCGTCACGCCGCAGGGATCAAACCGGATACTGATGAGCTAATCCATGAAAGGCCTGTTGCCCAAAGCTCGCGAGGGAGGGTAAAATTTGTTTGAGCAACAGTCCCTGAAGCCCTGCCCCCAACCCTACGATTTTATGGGAAGAAATTCAAGATCTTTTCCTTGGGCCCGGGCAGTCCCTTTTTCCGATACAAATAGGTTTCCTGCCCGGAAATCAAGCTCATGGGCATCGGGATTCGAGCGGTCAAGATATATTCATCCGTCATTTCCCGGTATCGCTCATCCAGCGGCTCGTAGGATATGTAATAATCCGGACGGGTTTGGCGGAGGGCGTCCAGATTATATTGCTCCTTCGACCAATTTTTAAGCAAGGCCGGGGTGGCGATACCCAGCGGGTCAATCACCCGTCGGTTGGAATAATACCCGGGGATGCCCACGGTCATGCACATGACCGTGCGGTCGGGCGCGCTGTTTTGCGCGATCCAGGAACTCAGCACCATGACGCCGGCGTCCCAGTTAAAACTGCGGACCTTGAGCCAGTTGGTCTCTGAGGGCATATAATTGGCGAGGAGGTAAAAAAGCATGGCGGGCAGCCAAAGCGCGGGAACCGCCCGAAAATATTTGTACCGATGCGCGAGTTCGGCGACGATATATCCGGCATGCAAATAAACCGCCATTAGCAGAGGCACCCAGTACCAATACCAGTTGTAACTGTTGTGGGGCAGGACCATGCCCAGGCAGTATAGAACAAAAAACACCGGATAGATGGCCAGGGACCGGCGGTTTTCCGAGAAGAAACGATACCCGGCCAACGCCATTCCGGCCAATCCCAATAATGTTCCCGCCAGGAACCAATAATCATTTTGGTGGAAAAAGATCAGCCGAAGTTTTTTGCTCAGGGGATCGCCGAAACCCTGAACGATTATCAATTTGGCCCAGACCCCGCTGGGGATCGGATTGCCGTAATAAACGGTTGCGAAAATCAGCCAGGGGCTGACCACCGCGGTGAAGGCCATCGCGCTCCGGAGGGGGAGCTTGCGTTTCTGAAGGAGATGATACAAAAAAACCACGGCCACGATCACCACGCCGTCGGGCCTGGTCAAGAAGAGTAGCCCGCCCACGATCCCGACCCAAATCCATGATTCTTTGAGCGCCAGCCAGACGATCATCAGGGTGAGCAAGACATAAAGGGGGGTCTCCATCCCCGCGGCGGATGAGTTCAATTCCCGATAATCGGAAAAAAAGAACACGGCGAAGATGACCAGGATCAGGAGCGGGTAGCGCGGGAAAATTCTCTTGATCGCCAGAAAGGCAAAGTAAGCAATCAGGCCCTCGAAGACCATGTTCATTATGGGGACCGCATAAAGCAGGTCCAATTTCAGCAGGTAGAGCGGAGTGAGCAAGAACGCGAACAAGGGGGTGCTGGTGGCCAGGACCCGCTCGCCCGGATTGAACACAAACTGACCGTGCTCAACCAGGTTTTTGGCAAACCGGTAGGTGATGAAGGAATCATCCAGGATGAGCTCGCCCCAGAGCGGCCGGCGACTCCAGAAAAGATATGCTCCGGTCGCGAGGGCCACGAGCCAGCCCCAGGGGATTTTCTCCAGATATGAAAGCCTCCCTGCGGCCTGGGCCGCCGAAATCTTTTGCGCTTTGGCCGGTTGGAAGCCGCCCCCTTTTCCCGCCGATCGGTTCTTTTTTCCCAACTCAACTCCGCCATTTCATTTTTAATGGTTATCTAGGCAGCACACAGGTTTGCTCGTCCACATTCCATCCGCTCACCCGCACGCTCCGGCGAGCATTCCCGCCATTGCCTTCGGCAGCGGGCGCAACTCCGCTCGGGCTACGCCCTCGCTCCGTTGCGCCCGTTGCACCCTTTTCCT
>CAIUDS010000114.1 GCA_903897985.1 uncultured delta proteobacterium | reverse complement strand
TACGAGATGGAATCTCGTGACTGGAGTTCAGACGTGCTCTTCCGATCTGCAGTGCCCTCTTCCCGGAGGCCTTCGATGCTCCAGGTGCCTACAAACTCGTCAACTTCCTTGGGCTTATGCGTTATCTGCGTGTCCCGCTCTGAGCAGTGGATGACCTTGACTCCCAGCGCCATGGCCAGCTCCGGGAAATTCTTTTCCTGGACCAGCTGCATCAGATGCCGGCCCTCTTGCGCTGAGACTTTCTGGTCCTGGACCAGCTTATTTGCGATATCAATCAGCCCTTGTTTGGTGAAATGCGATATCAGTCCAGGGTTTGCGCCATGGTCAACCACCGCGGAAGGCCCGTCTTTCCAGTCCTTGGTCAGCTCCCTCAGCTTCATCTGCCTATCGTAGAGGCTCTTCTCATAAGGGGATGCAGAATAGACGCCCTCTTTTGGATCCCACTGCTCGACTGAGGTGTTGACATAAAGAACCTCATGGTCATGGCACCATTTGACTATCTCGCCGCAGTCTATGTTCCATGCAAGGTCTATGAGCAGTCCTCCCGGGCTCAAGTACTTCGAGAATACCTCTTCCAGGTTCTCCTGCGTGACCTTTTCCTGGAAATATCTCAGGCCTTTCGCAGTCCATTCCTTCAGGGCCTCTCTCTTGTCCTCGAAATCCAGCAAGGTGATGTTCGAGCAGGGCATGTTTATATGTTTGAGAAGTATCGGCAGCGTGCACTGCGAGACCGAGCCATAACCTAAGATCAGTACTTTCCCTTTGAAATCCATCATATCCCCCAAATTTTAATAGCGCTCCTGCTCAGGTTTCTGCTCCTCAATATCCTCGGCGATGAACACCGCTGCCGCAATCACCGTGGTCCATTTGCCGTTCTTGTCCCCGCGTGCGGTCTGCGTGGTGTTGTGGCTGCCGACGATCCGGCCGCTCATCCGGTACTTTTTCTGGCGAGCGTTCCACGCCTCGTTGGGGTCAAAGGCGATGCCCAAGGTGCTGGCCAACATGGAGGCGGCCAGGTCTTCCGCGTATTCCCCGGCGACCTCCTTGATCTGCCCGAAAGAGTGGTGCGCTGAGATGTAGCCGTAGGAGTTGCCATCCGCCGGGATCGCCACCCCGATCGCGGACGCCACCAGCCGGTTCGGCTCATCCGTGACGTTCCTCGCCAGCACGCAGTAGGTGATCTGGCCCGGCTTGAGCAGCGACTTGCCTTCTTCTTTGCTGATCAGCTCGCACCCGGGCGGAAAGATGCTCGATACATTCACCAGGTTGCATTTGGCGATGCCCGCGGCGCGCAGCGCCAGCTTGAAGCTTTGGAGTTGATCTTTGTGGACGCCCACACCTTTAGTGAAAAAGATTTTTTTCGGAACCATCTACCTAGCTCCGGTCTCAGTCGTGAACTTATGATCAGCGATTTTGGCCATGAAAAATATTTCTTCGAATTTGGAGAGTATAATTATCATCTATTGAAAAAGTTGTCAATAGGAAAACGTAAAATTTTTGAATTTTTTTCAATTTTGTCCTGGCAGGAAATTTTATCTCGCGAGCGCGGGATCACGGGCCCGGTTTGAACGCGCGGACGGCGGCACGCTGTTTCTCGATGAAGTCAGTGAACTCACGCCTTTCGCCCAGACCCGGCCCCCGGCGCTTTTTTGGCGCCAACGGTCGCCCAGGCGTCCGAAAAAGACCTGGCCGAAGACCTGGCTGGAAAAAACCGCGAGCAGGTAGAGGGTGGCGGAGGCCACGCTGAAGTTGTGGTCGCGGATGAGGAACGGGATGAAAAAAATTCCGAGCGCACTGGCCGGGATCGAGAACATGATCACGAACAGGAACAGCCAGTAATTGATCGGATGGGGAAAAATCTCCTTCAAGTCTTCGAGCTTGATCCGGTGCGCATAGTCCAGTTTGCCGCTCGCAATCAGTTCGCGCAGGACCTCCTCCCCCGCCGCCCGCGGGGGCTCCGGGATCCGGAACCCGAACGCGAGGAAGACCAAACCCATGAGCGTGGCCACGAAATAGGGGACGGCCAGTCCGATCTGGAGCAGGAACCCGCTGAGGACGAACCCGAGTCCGGTCCCGACCAGGCCGGAAATCCCCATCCATCCGAAAATTCCGCCACGTTGTTTTTCCGGGATCAGGTCCACCACCATGGACATGCTCACCGGGACCACCCCGGCCAGGCCCACCGCGCTCAACACCCGGAACACCGCCGCATAGGCAAAGGGCAAATCATAGTGGAAGGCGATCCCCACCCCGGACAGGCAGCAGGTCCCGATCAGGATGTTGAGCAGCACGATGTTGCGCCGGTGCATCCGGTCGGACAGGTAGCCCCAGACGATGGAAAAGATTCCGCTGCAGACCGTGAACGGGATGATCACATAGAGGGAAAACTTGAAATCGGACAGGCCGTATTTTTTCACGATCGCGACGATCAGGGGCGCGTCCAGGCCCAGGTCCGCGGTCACCACCATATTGAGGACGATCAAATATACCAGTTGCCGGAATTCAGCCCTTCCGATTTTCGCCTAGGGATTGGCTTCGCTCATGGGCGTTGAAATAAAATCATTCCGCCTAGTTGAAATATTTGACGCCGTTTTTCAAAATCTGGAACCCGTCACCGGCTTCGGGAACCGGCTGTCCGGCCCGTTTCAATTCCTCCCGGGTCCGGGTCCAGCGCGGGTGGTTGTAGAAGGAGAGGAACCGTTCCGGATGGGGCATCATGCCCAGAATTTTTCCGCTCGGGTCGCAGATCCCGGCGATGTCCTCGAGCGAGCCGTTGGGGTTGAGCGGGTATTCGCGGTCCGCGGGCGCCAGGTCGGGCCGGGCGTAAATGAACGCCACCTGGTCGTTGCCCTGGAGCGCGTCCATCACCTTTTGCTCGGCGAAAAATTTCCCCTCCCCGTGCGCCACCGGCAGATAGATCCCCTCAATCCCGTCCAGCCAGACGCTCTTTTGACTCACCCGTTTGAGCCAGACCCAGCGGTCCTCGAAACGGCCCGAGTCGTTGTAGGTGACCGTGAGGCGCTGCTCGTATTTGCCCGCGGGCTGGTCCGAGAGCACGCCGAACTTGGCCAGCACCTGGAACCCGTTGCAAATGCCTATGATCAGCCCGTCCCGGTCAATGAACGCCCGGATTTCATCCCCCAGCCGGACCCGGCTCTTGCTCGCCAGCACCTTGCCGCTGGCGATGTCGTCCCCGAAACTGAACCCGCCGGGAAAGGCCAGCACCTGAAAGTCCTTCAGCTGCTTTTCGCCCATGATCAGGCTGTTGATGTGGACCCGCTCGGCCAGGCCCCCGGCTCGGTTGAACCCGAACTCGGTCTCGAGATCGCAGTTGATCCCATATCCCGTCAATACCAGCACCCTCGGCTTTGCCATCTCACCACCCCAGCGTCTTTTTATAGCTTTCTTTCAATTCCCGGATCCCCGCGGCCGCGAATTTTTCCCCGCCGCTCTTGAAAATAATTTCCGGCTCCGGGATCACCTTGCCGATCAGCGCGAAATCCTCGTAGCCAAAAATGTCCTCGAACTTCCGGCTCTGCTCCGAGATCG